>USJT01000316.1 GCA_900555175.1 uncultured bacterium | reverse complement strand
ATTCGGTGATATAAAAGTATTTGAGCAAGCTTATGATAAAGACGGTATGCCAATCGGTTTACAAATCTTGGCTCCTCAATTACAAGAAAGCAGATTGTTCAATGCTGCTCATAAATTTGAAAGAGCTAACGATTATTATTTAAAATTAGCTAATATATAGTAAACATACATAATATAAGCATAAAAAAAGACGGTTTTTTTAATAAAACCGTCTTTTCATTTATTTATTCATTTATTTTTTAGAAGCAAGTCTTTTTCTGTTTGAATTCCAAGATTTTACAAATGAGACAATGCGTTTAAGAGGATTTTTAGAATAGTGTCCGCATTTAATTGTACTATTTTGGTACATGTCTTGGTGTAGTTGGCTCATGTTATGAAATCTTCTGATACCTGTATCGATTTGTCTTACGAGTTTCCTTTCCGAATCTGCAGCCGGAATTGCTAAAATACTTGAATAAATGTTGTTTGCGATTTTTCCAATTTTCATCTCTTCTTATTTCCCCTGTAAATGTATATAACTTTAAACTAATAGATTTATATTTAATTAAAATTAAAAGGACCTGAATTTTATTTCAAGTCCTTTTATAATTATTGTTTTATTGATACTAAAATTATTCTTTAGTATATTCAGCATCGATTACATCATCATCGCCTTTGTCTTTTTTGTTGTTTTCAGATGATGCGCTTTCACTTGAAGCTGTTGATTGTTCTTCTTTTTGAACTGCTTCGTAAGCTTTTTGTGAAATACCGAACATTGTTTGCTGCAATTCTTCTGACAATTTTTTCAATTCATCAACAGGTTTGTTCTCATCCAAAGCCTTTTGAAGAGCAGCTTTTTGTTCATCAAGTTTAGATTTGTCAGCAGCGTCAATTTTGCCTTCAAAATCTTTTTCAATTCTGTCTGCTGAACCGATTAAGCTTGTAGCATTGTTTTTAATTTCAGCTTCTTCTTTTTTCTTCTTATCTTCAGCTGCGTTAGCTTCAGCTTCTTTAACCATTTTGTCAATATCAGCTTCTGAAAGGTTAGAAGAATTTGTAATTGTAATTTTTTGTTCTTTGTTAGTAGCTTTATCTTTAGCTGAAACGTTTACAATACCGTTAGCATCGATATCGAATGTAACTTCGATTTGAGGCAATCCTCTCATAGCTGGTGGAATACCGTCAAGTCTGAACATACCTAAAGATTTGTTATCTTTAGCCATTGGTCTTTCACCTTGTAATACGTGAATATCAACGGCTGTTTGGTTGTTTTCTGCAGTTGAGAATACTTGAGATTTAGAAACAGGGATTGTAGTGTTTCTTGGAACTAAAGGTGTCATTACTCCACCTAAAGTTTCAATACCAAGTGTCAACGGAGTTACATCCAAAAGAACGATATCTTTAACTTCACCTGCTAATACACCTGCTTGGATTGCAGCACCAACTGCAACAACTTCATCAGGGTTTACAGATTGGTTAGGTTCTTTACCTGTGTATTCTTTTACTAATTGTTGAACAGCAGGGATACGAGTTGAACCACCTACAAGAACTACTTCGTTAATATCATTTTTTGTAATTCCTGCATCTTTCAATGCGTTTTCAACCGGTGTTTTACATCTGTTCAACAAGTCACGGCATAAGTCTTCAAATTTAGCTCTTGTTAAGTTCAAGTCTAAGTGTTTTGGACCGTTAGCATCAGCTGTGATGAATGGTAAGTTGATGTTTGTTTCCATAACTGATGACAATTCACATTTAGCTTTTTCTGCAGCTTCTTTAACACGTTGCATAGCTTGTTTGTCACCACGAAGATCAATACCTTCTTGTTTTTTGAATTCATCGCAAATCCAATCCATAACTTTTTGGTCGAAGTCATCGCCACCTAAGTGAGTATCACCAGATGTTGAAAGAACTTCGTGAACACCGTCACCGATTTCAAGGATTGATACATCGAATGTACCACCACCTAAGTCGAATACCAAAACTTTTTCAGATTTTTCTTTTTCAAGTCCGTATGCTAAAGCGGCTG
>USJT01000315.1 GCA_900555175.1 uncultured bacterium | reverse complement strand
ATTTGAAGCAATTACGCAATTTGAGATATGAACATTTGCATCTATTACAACATTATTCCAGATTATACTATTTTCAATAACAGCGTTTTCTCCAATATTTGAATATTTCCCGATTACGGAATTACCGACAAATTTTACAGACTTTGGAATAACTGCTTGTTCTGCAATATAAGAGCCAGTATCAGTTTTTATAATAGGAGCATGTGAAAATTCACAATTTCCGCTGAATAAATCCCAATTTGATTGCACATACTGATCTAGCGTTCCAATATCGCTCCAGTACTCATTAACTTCAAATGTATTAATTGCACGTTCAGCTAAGAGTTTTGGGAAAACATCTTTTGCAAAATCATAAAACGTATTTTCAGGAATATAATCAAAAATTTTATAATCAAAAACATAAATTCCTGTATTTATAAAATTACTTTTTGCCTTATCAACAGGAGGTTTTTCCTGAAATTCTGATATAAACCCGTCACTATCTGTTACAACAACACCAAAATGTCTAACTTCCTCTAGCGGAATTTTTTTTATCCCGATTGTTGCAATAGCTTTTGAATTTTTATGGATTTCAATAGCCTTTTTTAAATCCGCATTTGATAATCCATCACCTGACATTACTAAAAAAGAACTGTCTTTATCAAAAAATGATTGACATTTTTTCACACCACCTGCAGTGCCTGACAAAGATGTTTCTTTTATATAATTAAAATTTATACCAAAATCCTTATTATCAGAATATCTTTCAATAATCTTATCAGCCAAATAATAAGTATTACAAATAACATCAGTAACACCTATTTTAGAAAGATTTTCAAATAAAATATCCATTACAGGTCTGTTTGCAACAGGTACAAGAGGTTTTGGGATTGACAGCGTTAACGGCTCCAATCTTGATCCTACCCCTGCTGACATAACCATTGCTTTCGAAATCCCGTTCATAATAGCTTATTTTACAATAAAAAAGAATTTATTGCAAATTTTTAATCAGGTTGTATAATAAATATATGAAAACAGATATGGGCTTATAGCTCAGTTGGTAGAGCAGTTGACTCTTAATCAATTGGTCGAGGGTTCGAGCCCCTCTGAGCCCAGAATAAAAAGACAGAAATTTTAAAATTTTTGTCTTTTTATTTTTTATTATATTAGTTAATTGTCATTTTTACTATTTTACAGTATCAATACCTAATTTTGAAACAATAGCATCTAGCTTTTTATCTCTATTCATTTTTTAAGGATTTTGTCGTGATAGCGAACATCGATATTTTCAGCTATTTTCAAAGCACCTTCAAAGAGTTTTCCAAATAATCCTGTTTCATTATATTTATATAGATATGGCATATTAGGCAAAAGATCATGTATTGTATAATACATATTTTTGCGTTCATTATATATATCATATTTTAAATAATCAACTCTAAAAACATCTCGATTTTCCGTAATATTGCGCATACGCATCGGTGCTAAACCTGTAAGTACATTTGGTTGCACAAGTATTTCATTATCCTTTACAAAAATATCGGCCGCAATATTTTTCTTCGCTGCAGGAATAGCAGTTTTTAAAAATCCTGGTTCTTCTTTAAACGCTTCAACTAATTTTCTGGCACCTTCTTGAGATATTTTCAACCCGCTAAAACTTACTTTATTATTATGTAAACCTACTTTATCCATATTATCTTCCTTTATTTTAATATAATATAGTTAAAAACAAACATAATTTTATTTGCTACATAAACAAATATACATTTACATTTTTTAAATCCTAATCTTCAGAGAACTTGACACATGTTGTATAATTGAAATATGGGTATAAAGAAAATTCTCTGCCTGATATTATTATTAATTATTTTTTTATCGGCAGGGGCAATTAAGACATTTGCAATAGTAGAAGACAATGATGATGAATTATTCAAGCCCGTTACAATCACTGACGGAAGTTCATTGTCTGTTTTAGATTGCGTTGCAACTGCCTTCAAAAACAGCCCGAAAATAAAAAAACAAAAATACAAT
>USJT01000314.1 GCA_900555175.1 uncultured bacterium | reverse complement strand
TTTATTGCTTTTATAAGAGCGTTTAAATATCTTTATAAGACCCTTTAAATCTATCTGTGTAGATTGTATGTAAAAGCTTATGTGCTTTATGAGAATTAGGCTCTTCAAGATATTCATTATAAAGTTTTCTGATTGAAGGATTGAAGTGTGATTTTCTGTAAGGAAGAGATGCATCTTCTTTATAAAGACCTTCTGCACGTTCTTGCTTAATTTTAGAATCATCGCAACTTCTAGGTTGTCCGCCACCGTTGATACAACCACCCGGACAAGCCATAACTTCCAGCATTTGGAATTTTGCTTTTCCTTCTTTTATTTCTTTTAATGATTTTTCAGCTTCTTTAAGTGTTGAAACAACTCTTACAACAAGTTTTGTTCCTTTTAAATCAAGTTCGATATCTCTGCATCTGTTTGTTGTACCGCGCATTTGTTTGATATCAACATCATTTAAAGGTTCATTTGTCGCAAATTCGTATGCTGTTCTAACAGCAGCTTCCGCAACACCGCCAGATGCACCGAATATTGTTCCTGCACCTGTATATTCCCCGAACGGTGAATCAGGAGCTTCTGGTTCTAACATGTTAAAGTTAATTCCTGCTTCTTTAATCATTCTGCCAAGTTCTTGAGTTGTTATAACGTAATCTGTATCAGGACGTCCGTCTTGTGTTAATTCAGGACGTTTGCACTCGTATTTTTTAGCTGTACAAGGCATAATCCCGACTACTACAAGATTTTCTTTTGCAATATTAAAATGCTCAGGAACAAGTGTTTTCAAAACAGGTGATAACATACTCATCGGTGATTTGCAGCTTGATAAGTGATTAAGCATATCAGGATGTTCCATTTCCAAATATTTTATCCAAGCAGGACAGCAAGATGTAAACATTGGAAGGTTTTCACCACTTTTTAGTCTTGATAAAAATTCTGTTGCTTCTTCCATAATTGTCAAATCAGCACCGAAATTGGTATCAAAGATTAAATCAAATCCTATTTTACGTAATGCTGCATTCATTTTTCCGATAGAATTTTCGCCCGGTTCAAGTCCAAACATTTCCCCGATTGCAACACGAGTTGCAGGTGCCATTTGAACTACAACTTTCTTTTCAGGGTTTGTAATTTCTGACCAAACTTGTTCAACGTCAGATTTAATTGTTAAAGCACCTGTCGGGCATACAGCTACGCATTGACCGCAGTTTACGCAATCAACCTGACCTAGAGGTCTGCCGTTCATTGGTTGAACAACTGTTTTGGAACCTCTGTTTGCAAATCCTAATACTGAATGACCTTGAAATTCCGTACAAGCTCTAACGCAAGCTCCGCATAAGATACATTTGTTCGGATCTCTTACGATAGATGGGCTTGAGGCATCAATAAGATGATATTCATCAAGTTCTTTATCAGGGTAGCGAATATTTCTTATGCCATATTCTTCTGCATATTGTTGTAATTCGCAATTTCCTGATTTTTCACAGGTTAAACAGTTTCGGTCGTGGTTTGCAAGAAGTAATTCCAGAACTGTTTTTCTTATTCTTCTTGTTCTTTCTGTATTAAGATGAATTTTTAAACCGTTTTCAGGCGGCATTGTACAAGATGATTGAATTCCTCGACCTTCAACTTCTACAACGCACATTCTGCATGCACCAAAAGATGTCAAATCCGGACGATAGCAAAATGTCGGCACATTCATTCCTGCTTTTCTTATTACTTCAAGAAGGTTTGGTTCATTTGTAAATTCAACTTCTTTTCCGTCTATAAATATTGTTTTCTTATCTGTCATTTTGTTATTCCTTATATTGGAAGTCCGGAAGCTCAGATGTCAAGAGGTCAGGCTATTATCAGTAAATTGCTTGCCTTCTTGCCTTCCTGACTTCTGCTCTTCTATTCTAATACTATTGCTTTGAATGGGCAATTTTTCATACAAGCCTCACATTTAATACATTTTTCTTGATTAATGTGGTGAGGATGTTTGATAGTACCTTCAATTGCGCCTACCGGACAAATTCTTGCACATTTT
>USJT01000313.1 GCA_900555175.1 uncultured bacterium | reverse complement strand
AATTTGCGGGTTGGATTTTTATTTTGCCTGCACTTGTCGGAACTTTAATATTTATTATAATTCCTGTTATTTGCTCGTTTGGCTTAAGCTTTGCCAAATGGGATTTGCTAAACCCTATTCAATTTGTCGGATTAAGCAATTACAAAGAAATTTTTACTGATAGTCTTTTTTATAAAATACTCTGGAATACAATTGTTTTTGCTGTTTCAACATCGGTTCTCGGTGTAATTATTCCACTGGTTTTAGCGTGTATTTTAAATTCTAAAATCAGGGGAAGTGAATTTTATAAAACAGCTTATTTTTTACCTTTCATAACTCCGATGATAGTAATAGGAGTTGTTTGGGAATGGATTTTTGATCCGAATATCGGATTTTTAAATCATATATTACATTTACACATAAATTGGCTTTATGACACACATTACGCAATGACGGCACTAATTATAGTTTCTGTTTGGAAATTAATAGGATATAATATGGTTATATTTTTATCTGCACTTTCAGGAATTTCTCAAAGTATGTTTGAAGCAGCCAAAATTGATGGTGCATCTCCATTTCAGACATTTAAAAATGTAACAGTTCCGTTACTGTCTCCTTCAATATTTTTTGTTGTTATTATAACAGCGATAAGCTCTTTACAGGTATTTGATTTAATTTATTTAATGACACAAGGCGGGCCGTTTGAAAGTACCAATGTTCTTGTATATGCAATTTACAAAAACGCATTTGAATATTTTAACGTAGGCAAAGCATCTGCAATTGCCTACGTGCTATTTATAATCATTCTCGTGTTAACCTTAATCCAGTGGAATTTGCGTAAAAAACTCGTTTACAATGAAGAATAAATGAGTTTATTAAACTGTATAATTTTTCATAATATCATCTTTTGTAACTTTACTTTTTACATCGCCTTGAACCAAAGTTCTGAATTTACGGCCAAGAGTACCAAGCTCTAATATTGCTTTAAAAGATGATTCTTCAGGAGTTTTGTAAGAAGTATTAGTTATAGTTTTTCTTCCCATAGTAAAGTTTGAAAATATTCCTGACGGAGTTTCTCCATGAATTATCAGAATATCGCCATCATTTGCATTTTTAATGTTATGTAAAGCGCCATCTAATGCCGCAAGCTGCCTTGTATTCTTTGCATATTCAACAACCTCTCTGAATGCTTTGTTTGGAACACACTTTGCTGTAAATGCTGGATGATTACAAGTCTTTTGAATTTCCATAATATACCTCCTAATTTTGATTTTGTATTAAGAACTCTGAATAAAAATTTTTGCCATTTACATAAATTTTTGTAACAAAACTTCCTTTTTTATTAAAGAAATTCAGAAACAAAACCGTATAAAAAAATATAATTGGGAGTGTAAATTATGTTCGATGATTTAAAAAAGGAAAAAATAGTTGTTGAAATTACAAATTTAATAGAAAAAGCAGAAGAAACCAAAGAAGATATGGATGCTTATTGTGAATTTATGAAGGGCGTAATTTTAAACACATCAGGATTAAACTAATTGTCCAATGCAAAAGTTTAAAATAAGTTTTATATTAAGCTTATGAAAATTGTTATACTTGGCGGAGTTGCTGCAGGCGCAAAAGCTGCTGCAAAATCAAGAAGACTTCTTCCTGATGCAAAAATCGATTTATACACTGATGACACGCATATTTCATATTCTGCATGCGGACTACCATATTTTATTGAAGGAAATTTTGAAGATTACAGACAACTGCTTGTAAGATCGCCTGAAGAATTTGAAAAGACAAATGTCCACATACATCTTAAAAGCCGTGCAGTTAAGATTATTCCTGAATCTAAAAAGGTACTCATTCAGGATTTGGAATCTCAAAACGCTTACCTTGTTGAGTATGACAAATTAATAATTGCAATAGGTGCAAGCCCAATAATTCCAAAAATAAAAAATGTAAATCTTCCTAATATATTTACCTTGAGAAAGATAGAAGACGGAATTGCAATTAAAGATAAAGTTTTAAATTCAAAACACGGAACAA
>USJT01000312.1 GCA_900555175.1 uncultured bacterium | reverse complement strand
GGATAATTTTATATTTACAGGAACTATAAGAGAAAACCTTAAAATAATAAAACCGGGTGCAACTGATGAGGATTTATTTTCTGTTCTTCAAAGTTCTTACCTGTATGATTTTGTAATGTCAACGGAAAAAGGGCTTGATACACAAGTCGGAGAAAGAGGATTATTACTATCCGGCGGGCAAAAACAAAGATTAGGAATAGCAAGAGCATTCTTAAAAAATTCTCCGATTATAATCTTTGATGAAGCAACAAGTGCATTAGATAATGAATCAGAATTTTATATTAAAAAAGCAATAGAAAATCTAATGAAAGATAAAACAGTAATAATCATTGCACACAGATTTTCTACTATAAATAATGTTGATAAAATAATAGTTATTGATGAGGGAAAAATTGTAGAACAAGGTTCACAAACACAACTTTTGCAGAATACAAATGGTAAATTTAAAAAATTATATGATTTACAGGCAAATTTTTAAATTGAATAGTTAGGACTAAATTTATCATCAAAAATTACAAATCTTTTTGTACACCTCAATTATGGAGTCATTTATGTCGATGAAGATAACTTTTTCAAAGCAATTATATTTGTTTATGAATTCGGTTACTGTATCATACGCAATTCTGCAAGCTTTATCTATCGGGAAGTGATAAACTCCACAAGATATTGCAGGAAAGGCTATTGTCTTTATGTTATTTTCCTTTGCAAGAGTTAATGCTGTTATATAACAAGATTTTAAAAGCACAGACTCGTTTTTATCCCCACCGTACCAAACCGAGCCTACGGTATGAATTACATATTTTGCAGGCAAATTATACCCTTTAGTAATTTTTGATTGTCCGGTTTCACAACCGTTCAAAGTTCTACATTCTTCAAGCAACTTTTTCCCGGCTGCTCTGTGAATTGCACCATCTACTCCACCTCCGCCTAACAAAGTTCTGTTTGCGGCATTGACTATTGCATCTACTTTTAATTTTGTTATGTCGCCTTTTAAAATTTCGATTTCTGTCATAATTTACTCCTGCATAATCTACTTTTAATTTATTCTAACATTTTTGTGTCAATTGATACAACTTAAATTTGACCAGTACTTTAGTAATTTCAGAAAAATTGTACTGATAAGAAAATTAAATGTTTTTTATTGCCTGCAAGGCCTTTGTAACAAAAAATTTACAATATTTTATATATACAAAAAACCTTTAATGATAGTAGTTTTAACTATGATTAACCTCTGAAATAACTGTAAAATCTGCATCATGGGGTTGTCAAAATCTGAAAGCATGGTTAGAATATGCATGTAGGAGAAAAGAAATGAGTATAAGAATCAGCAAAAATATAGATGACAACTCAATAAAATACTCAAATGGGCTTCAATCAATGGAAGCTTTGATTGGTAGCATGGTCTCCTCAATTAACGAACCGGTAAAACATAAATGCAAAAAAGTTCGCCGATATATGCAGGCTTTTTTACTCGATTTAATCCGTTCAATTTCAAATTTTGAATTTTTTGTTCAGCCATTGACTGATTTTGAAACAGAATTACGGCTTTGGGAATTTATAAAACTTCAAATTCCGATTTTATCAGAAATAAATGTACAAAACTTAGTGCTCTCACATCAGATTTATACTGACGATACAACTCCTGATTTACTTGCATAATTGCAATTTTTATTGCACGGGTCTTTTTGCCTTTATCGGCACAATTGGTGCTGAATAAGGATTGTTAGCAAGTTAAATTACAGGAGATATATATGGAAAACATACATATACAACTCAATAATGATACAATTGAAAATGCATTGCGCCACTTTAAAAAAGTTGTTCTTGAAGGCAAGCATCCAAGCAGCAATTTACAGATGATTGACATTGCTTTAATTATTGCAAGTAATAAAAGTTTGCGTAAACATTACCAAAAGCAGCTTCAAAAAATAATAAATGCTATCAAGAAATTTGGCTTTACCAATCCAATTCTGGTTGACAAACAATTGAGAATTATAGCGGGGGAGTTGCGGCTTTT
>USJT01000311.1 GCA_900555175.1 uncultured bacterium | reverse complement strand
TTACTCAGGCTGAGGACGGTATTGATGATATTATTGCTATTGATATCAAGGCTGACGGTAACTACGGTAATTTAATCGAACTTTCATTTGACGGTAAAAATTGTCCGCTGGTTGAACAATATGAGGAAAAACCAAAAGGTATAAGAATGAATGGACGTGGAGTTTATACATTTGTTGCTAAAGTTTTACCTCATTATGTGGAAAATTTGATTTCAAACGCAGGTTTGAAACCGGAAGATATAGATTATTTAATTCCGCACCAGGCAAATATCAGAATTATCCAAGCTGTTCAAGAAAGATTGGGTTATCCTGATGAAAAAGTTGTTACAAATATCAAATATTATGGTAATACATCTGCAGCATCTATCCCAATAGCATTAGCTGAAAGCGTAGAAAAAGGAAATGTAAAACTTGGAACAACTGCCGTACTTTGTGGCTTTGGTGCAGGTATGACTTGGGGCGGAGCAATTATTAGACTAAGGGAAGGTATTTGTTAAAATGAGTATTGGAAGTATTAAAGGATTTGAATCAAATATTACAAAATTAAGAGGTTTTGCTGATGTTGTTTATAGACAAAATTCTAAAGCATTCGCAAACGCAAGTAAGGTAAAACCTGAGACAGTTTATTCTTGCAAACCGCTAAATGTTGAGTGTGATTTTTGTAAAGAAAAAATTGGTTTGTTAAAAAAAGATGTGTTTGAAAAATCTTCTAAAAACTTAGATAAGGAGTAAGTTATGACAAAAAAAATAGCTTTTCTTTTTCCTGGACAGGGTTCTCAGTCTGTTGGTATGGGGAAAGATTTGTATGACAATTTTGAAAGTGCAAAATCCGTATTTGATACAGCAGATAAGGTTTTAGGCAAAAGTATTACAACATTGTGTTTTGAAGGTCCTGAAGATTCTTTGAAACAAACAGTAAACACTCAACCTTGTATTGTAACAATGTCTATTGCAGCTTTGGAGGCTTTAAAATCTCAATTGGATATTAAACCTGACTTTGTTGCAGGTCATTCTTTGGGTGAATATTGTGCAATGTATGAAGCTGGCGTTATGTCTTTGGAAACAACATTAAAAGCTATTCAAAAAAGAGCTGATTTAATGGGTTCAACTCACGGCGGTGCTATGTCTGCAATTTTAAATGCTCCTGAAGGAGCTTTAGAAGAAGCTTTAAAAGAAGCATCACAAGTCGGATATGTTGATGTCGCAAACTACAATTCACCTGCTCAGGTTGTAATTACAGGTGATGAAGCTGCTGTTGCAAAAGCCGGAGAATTGTTACTTGCAAAAGGTGCAAGAAGAGTTGTTCCTCTTGCAGTATCAGGAGCATTCCACTCTAAGTTTATGGAAAATGCAGGTCATGAATTTGAAGGCTTTGTAAGTTCTCTTGATTTACATAATGCATCAATTCCTGTAATGACAAATGTTGATGCTTCTGCAACAACAGAAAGCTCTGATTTCAGAGTAAAGATGCCAAAACAAATTTATTCATCAGTTCATTGGACTCAAACAATTCAAAAAATGTCAAAAGAAGGTGTTGAAATTTTTGTAGAAATTGGACCTGGCAGAGTTTTGGCTGGTTTGAATAAGAAAATTGTACCTGAAGCTAAGGTATTTAATATTTATGATAAAGCATCTCTTGAAGCAACAATTGCTTCTTTAAAAGAAATGACGGAAGGAAGTTTGGCATGTTAAAATTCCGCCTTAGCGGGGATGCAAAATCTATGTTCAAAATAGATAAAACATTTCCGTTGATTGGTAGGAAACGGCGGGAATATTATAACAGTCCTAAATTTTATGCTAAACATCCTGATTTGATGCCACAAAATATTTATTTGGCGACAGGTAAAGTTATATCAAAAGAAAAAATGGAGAAGAAATCTAATTCGTTCTTCCGTTTATCAATTAAGGACAAGTGTGTACAACTTTTTAATCGTATTAAACATTTGGTAACAGGATTAAAATAAAAAACAAGTATATAAAATGTAGGTTCGGGGTTTTACCCTGACATAAAATAAGGAGAAAAAT
>USJT01000310.1 GCA_900555175.1 uncultured bacterium | reverse complement strand
CCCTCGCATCTGTTACCACGCCTACGACTGTTTACAAATCGCTTTTTAAAGACTCTCAAAAAATCTTTCCATATACACTTGTAATCGCTTTGCAAGATTAATGCACTCGGGAAATTGTCATTTTGAACTTGTTTCAAAATCTCAAAAACTTGTCCTTCATAGCCGATTACAAATTGCCTGATATTACTCTATCTATTCCTGCAAGGTCTTTTATTATTTCAATATTTTTAAAACCGTTTTTCTCCATAATATTTTTAACATCTTGCGACTGATTTATTCCGAGTTCAAACATCAAATATCCGTTTTTATTCAATATTTTTGGAGCGTCTTTACTAATTCTTTCATAAAATTCCAAACCTTTTTCATCATCAGTAAACAGAGCTAGTTCTGGGTCAAACTTAACTTCAGGCTGAATTTTATCTTTTGCACTTGGCGAAATATAAGGCGGATTAGAAACAATAATATCAAAAGTTTCGCCTGGTTTTACGTTAGAAAATATATCGGATTTTCTAAAAATAGCTTTATTAAAAAGATTTAATCTTGAAGCGTTATCAAGTGCTGTGTTTAAGGCATCTGATGAAATATCAAGCCCAATAATTTGGCAATCCGTATATTTTGCAATCATACAGGCAATGCACCCTGAACCTGTGCCAACATCAAGAGCCATTGTTAAATTATTCCGATTAATTACATCAATAGCTTTTCTGACCAAAATTTCTGTTTCATCTCGTGGAATTAAAACTGAAGGGTTCACAATAAATTTTTCCCCCATAAAATCTGCAAACCCTATTATATGTTGAATTGGGCGCCTTGTTTTAGCTCTAAGTTGAGCTTTTTCTTTAACAACTTCGAGTTTGTCGGCGGTAAGTTTATTACCCATAACAATATCTTTTACGCCGTAATTGGCAAAATGTTCAAGAAGCATTTTTACTTCAACATTTGCTTCATTAAGTTCTATTCCGCTATCGGTTAATATTTTTACAATATCTTGAATACTCATAATTTTCAGTCATTTTGCTGTTCACAAATTTCTCGGCAATCGTGTTCAGTCAATATTTTATCAATTTCATCACGTGCCATCAATTTGGAAGTTAGTTCTTTTTTCTCTATATTATATTTTTTGCACAAACGCTCGTAATAATAAAGCTGTTTTTTTGTCGGAGCTTCTTTAGACATTTTTACTTCACGCAAAAAAGCTCGTTTCCTTTTTTCGTATTCCTTTTGTGCCTGAATTATCGGTTCTTGTTTTTTCTTGTAATCATAATATTTTCGGCACTCTTTTAGGTAAAGCATTGTTTCTTGTTGAAAATTATCATCATCAATATAATCCTGTAAAAATTCAAAATGCGGATTATTTATTTCAAAATAATATTTTTCATCTTCCAAAAATTTATCAAAAATATCATCTACACTTACATCGGGCATTTTTTTGACTAAAGCACGCAAAAAATTACACAGAGCGGATTTCTGTGTTTTTGTCATATCTAAATATATTTGATTTTTAATCTGGTACATTATTTCCTGAACAAATCTTTTACACTGAATTTACCAATATTTTCTTTATGAAATTCAACAAACTTTTTAACAATAGGATTGGTACTGTGAAGAACAGATTTTTTCTCAACCTTTTCTTCTGTCTTTGTTTTATTCTCAATTACGGTAAATTCTCTCTTATCCATAAAACAATTATACCTCTTTATATATTTATAAAAAAGTTTGTTAAGAAAAAATTGACTTTTTATTATATAAAAAATATATAATGTTACATTTTGTAATGTTTTATGAAAGGTTAGTTTTTACGACCTATCTAGCGTGATTTACGACCTGACGAACAGTATTATTAATATTTTTTTTGCCGAACAAACACCCAAGAGCAATTACTGCCAAGCCTGAAAGAGATGCAAGAATGTAAGTTTGAGAATTATAGAGAACATCTTCTTTGTATTGAGGACGAATAACCTCATGCCCGTATGGTTTCCTTAATGGCGGAATAGCGGCTTCAAAACTAACCTTTTCAATCATAACAAA
>USJT01000309.1 GCA_900555175.1 uncultured bacterium | reverse complement strand
AAAATCCGCCACCCCCACCGAGTCCGAATACCGCAACATGTTTTGAAGAAAGAATTTCCTGATTATCTTTACCCCAAAACAGTTCATTTCTTGAAAATATATCGCACATCTTACTTGATAATACCAAAGCCTAAAAGGAAAGTGCAAACTAAAAATATTGCAGATACAATAGCAGTTAATTTATTCAATCCTTTTTCAGCACTTTTTTGAGAAGCAAAAACATGAGATGCTCCGCCAATACCTGCGATGCCATAGCCTTTCGGTGAATGCAATAATATTAAAACGATTAATAATAAAGCTGAAATAATTTGAACAGCCCAAACTAAATTTAATAACATCTATTTTTTCTCCTTTTTCTTAGAAATAAAATGGGCTCTTTTTGAATTCAATTTGATATTTTCGAAAGTGTATAATCTTGCAGGTCTTTTAGACGAAGATTTTGTATATTCATTAAGTTCAATCAAACCTTCAGTTGAAAGAGCTTTTTTTCTAAAATTACGCTTATCAAGTTTTTTACCCATAATCAACTCGTAAGCTTTTTGCATTTCGGTTAATGTAAATTTTTCATTCAAAAGTTGGTATGCAACAGGGCATAATTCCAATCTTTCACGGGTTCTTTTTAGAGAATATTCAATAATTTCTTTGTGGTCGAAAGCCAATGGAGGCAAATCAGAAATCTTATGCCAACCCAATTCCGGAGTCGGAACGATATTTATATCTTCAGCTCTTACCAATGCGAAATAAGCACATGTAATAACTCTAGCATTAGGGTGACGAAGCGGATCGCCAAATGTATATAACTGTTCCAAATATACATTATCAATATTTGTACGTTCTTTTAATACCCTTAAAGCCGCCTGATCAAGGTTTTCAGATAATCTTACATAACCTCCGGGGATTGCCCACTTATCTTTAAACGGCTCATTCAAACGTTTTACAAGCAATACCTGTAAAGCATCATTTTTCATTGTTACAATAACAACGTCGACTGTAATTTCGTGTGTTTTAGTTTCGTTAAAAATCATAAATTCTCTGTCCCTAAGTTTAATAATATAATAAAAATAAAATTTTACATTAGTTAATAGTTATTTTTTATTAACAATTTTTAACATGTATTTAAAAATATAACAATTTTTACACAATTAATTCCTTTATATATATAAGGGGAAATTAAAAAGGGAAAAATATGAGTCTTGGCACTTGGGGATTAAATAACATATTTATAAATAATTACATACCTATGCCTGCGGATCCGTTTGGAGGGTTAAATCCGTTTTGCTCAGGATTTGGCTATCCAATGACTCCAATCTATTTTATGAGTCCGCAATTTAACATATTTTCATCTTTTCAACCGTTTATGATGCCAAATATTGCAACTATGCCAAGCATCTTTTCGGGTGGATTTTCTTCCATGCCTTTTAGCATGAATACAAGTATATTTTCAATGCCTTTCTTGTCTAATCCTTTCGACTTTGTTTTACCAAGCAGTGTTTATACAGGAAGTCTTCCAGGTTTAAATATACCTGCATTTGGTGGACTTACAAGTCATGCAAATAATTCTGCATCAGATTCAGATTCAAATTTTACTCATAATATAGATTCAGGATTTAATAATTCTCAAAAACTAGATAAGAAATTTTTAAATAAAGTTAAACAGGTCGCAAAAAAATTAAATTGTAATTATAAAGATTTATTAGCTGTAATGAACAGTGAATCAGGTCTGAGAACGAATAATTGGAACGGATCAACCGCAGTCGGATTAATACAATTTACGGATAGCGCAATTGCAGAACTTAATAAACGATATAAATTGAATTTAACAAAAGCAAAAATAGCAAAGATGACTCCGATACAACAACTTGATTTAACAGAGAAACTTCTTATGCTGTCAAAGAAATACGCCTTTGCGCCTAATGCAAGACTTTCGGCAGCAGATTTGTACGCAATAACATTCCTGCCAGGAAGAGCTAATAAAGAAGTTCTATGCGTAAGAGGTGAAAACTTCTACAATCAAAACAAAGGTCTTGATAAAAATA
>USJT01000308.1 GCA_900555175.1 uncultured bacterium | reverse complement strand
TGCTCCTGTCAACTCCTGCGTCTGAAATTTTCAAGTCACTTCAATTTCGCAAGAATCTCGTCTGCGCTCATGCCACTAGCCAGCAATTTTTTCAGGATATCTTCTGCTTCAGCTTTTTTAGCGAATTCCGCAGCTTTGGTTTCAGCCTTAATCTTTTTGGCTTCAATCTTGACAATTTCCTTGTCGATGGACTTCAACTCTACCTTCTTGGCTTTCAGATCAGCTTTCAGTGCATCGATATTAGTGGTAATGGATGCGATTTCAGCAGTGACGGCTTCCTTTGCAGACTGCTTCTCAGCAATCTGTGCAGAGAAATCGGTAGTCGTTGTTGCGGTTTTAGCTTTGTTTTTGCTTCCCTTAGGTCTGGACATAGAATAGCCTCCGATATTTTGATAGCTTCAGTATAACACTAGCCTCCTAAATGTACAATCTTTTTATTTATCTGCTCTCAAGTACAAGGAATAATTCAAAAAGTGCCGGCTGCTCATCATCCGTATTATAGACACAAGTGTTTTATAGAGCAAACAAATAATCATGCGAACTAATTTACAGCAAAGCGATTATAATATTTTCAATCGCATTCTCTTCAATCGATTCAAACTTATCACATGTTCTCTATTTCCGAAGAAGATACCTCATTAGTTAATCTTGAAATATTTTTATTTACTAAAATATACACTTTGTCATTGTCTCGATAGGCTGTTGCAAAAATCTTTTTTTCTATATCATATAATTCTTTTTGAGCTTTTCTTATTTCGTTATCGAAAAGTTCCTTTTTCTTTCCCATAATATCTCCTAAGTAATTAATAGAAAAAAGTCCACTCCTATCTAGAATCTCTTTAACTTCTCCATAACGAGGTTCGTCTTGGTATAAATGCACATAAGAAAAATTGATGAAGTCGATAGTATATATTTTTATGGTATCATATGCTTTTTTTCTGAAACTTTCAAAATTCATTTCTCTGTGTAGTAAAAAAGAAACATTGCTATGCATATCCCCCAGTGTATCTTTAAACGAAAATCCATCATACTCCCTTAAGTTCAATATAGTTTTAATTGAAACTGCTTTTAAGCTTGTACATTGAAGTACCATTCTGCCGATAAGATAAGAAATCAATATGCTAATTTCAATGCTTGAATATGCCTCGACATGATTTACAACTATTGTCGTATTGAAATCTTGTATATTGCTGATAAAGTCATCAACATTACATACCATGCATTCCATTCTTTCCTGTAAATAATCAGATTTTAGTATTTTCAAAAAAGAATTATTCTTTTTCAGAAAAGTACAATAATCAAAGTATGTATACTTGGTGTTATCATTTTTATTATTGAGCAGACCGGATATTTTCTTTTTTATAATTGAAACACTAAAATGATCTAAAACGGATACGATATGATAGTTTTCAACATCCTCTAAAAGAACAAACAAAGCCAAAAAGCCATTTTGATATCGTAAATTTGTAATTAATTTTTCAAATCCTTCTAAAAAATAATCCTCAACTACATCAAATTTACAATTCCAACTTTGCAAATTCAGATATGGAATTTCAAGCTTATCAGAAACCGCATATTCTGTAAAAAATAATTTTTCATTGCGTTTTAAAATTTTAGAACGCAAAATAGGATTTTGAATGAGCAGTTTTACGATTTTTGAATTCAAATCTTCTCTTTTGTATTGCTTTGAAACAGAATAAGAGAAAGCTATGCATCGATTGATTTTATTGTTGTAGATTATATACTGGTTATGGCAACAGGGATATTCTCTTTCCGGAGAAGAGTTGGTATTAATTAGAAAATCGAAGACTTTCTGGTTGCACCGCTGTACTTCATTCAGCACAAACTGAATCTCCATCGAATTGTTCTGTTTGTGCGTCGCTAAATTTTCATTTGATTTGAGCACATATTCGGATAGTTTATAAGGAGTTCTAGCAGTATAAATCATATCAATATTGCATTCTATATCGAATTCCCGCTCAATTCCAACAAGTAGGTTCACCACGGATAAAGAATCTCCACCTGATTCAAAAAAATCGGAAT
>USJT01000307.1 GCA_900555175.1 uncultured bacterium | reverse complement strand
GCCCTGAAGCTGCAAACGGCGGAACAATAGCTTTAATAGAAAATGGCGACAAGATAAAAATTGATATTCCAAATCGTTCAATAGAATTGCTTGTAAGTGATTCGGAACTTGAAAACCGCAGAAAGAATTTAAAACCATTTGAACCTAAAGTAAAATCAGGCTACTTGTACAAATACGCAAGGAACGTACAAGACGCATCTCACGGAGCAATAGTTTAAAAATGAAAGAACTCTCTGATTTCAAAGACGATATAAACAAATGTTCAAAATGTGGATTATGCCAATCAGTTTGTCCTGTTTATAAAGTTACGGGCAACGACTGCGCTGTTTCTCGCGGCAAATTTGTAATGCTTGACGGTGTATTAAAAGGAGATTTAAAACTTAATAAAAATATCGAAAAATATCTTGATTTATGTCTAAAATGCGGCAAATGTACAAATTTTTGTCCAAGCGCAATTGATGTTTGCGAAATCTTTGAAACAGCAAAATACCAGTATGCAAAAAATACAATTTTCGGGAAAATAATTTTCTTCTTGGAATCAAAATATATTTTTGGGAATATTATAAAATTTTTCAAACTTATCACAAAACCGTTTAGAAAAAAATTCCCGAAAAAAAATCAACCAACCTTAAAAGTAGTATACTTTAAAGGCTGCGTAAACAACATTTGCCCAAGAACAGATAATTATATCAGGAAATTTTTCGAAAATTCCAATATCGAAATTATTGAAAAAGATTTTGATTGCTGCGGGCTTCCTTTCCTATCAAGCGGGAATTTAGAAAGATTTGAAGAAGTAAAAAAGCACAACTTGAAAATGCTTGATTGTGACTTTGATTACATCCTAACAGATTGCGCAAGCTGTGAAAGCACCTTAAAACAATATGTTGATGCAAAATTTATAAGTATCGGAGAATTAATTTTACAAGGAAATATAAAATTTGAATTTCCAAAACCAATAAAAGTAACATTCCACAAACCATGTCATTTAGAACATGACGATTTTTTAGAGCCTCTTTTAAAAAATTGCACAAATGTTGAATATGTCAAAATGGATAATTATGATGACTGTTGCGGTTTGGCAGGAGAATTTTCTATCAAAAACAACAAAATTTCACGTGAAATTTCTGCTAAAAAAGCTGAAAATATTATAAAAACTAATGCAGATTATGTGATTACGACTTGCCCTGCCTGTATTTTAGGACTTTATCAGGGACTTATTACAAAAAAAAACCCGCCAAAGCCTATATCTTTAACGGATTTTTTATCAAAAGCTACAATTAAAATCTAAAATTGATATTTAAGATTTTATTTACCCAATTCATGAGCTTTTTTAGCAGTCTGTTCAATTGTATCGTGGAACAACTTGTCAGAATGTTCATCATTCATTACAGAAATTCCGACAAATGTACAACCGCCTTTTGTTGCGACATTATCAATCAATGTTTGAACAGGAATTTCACCTCTGTTCATAACCATTTTAGCGGAACCTAAAGCCGTTTGAGTTGCAAGTTCAAGAGATTTTTCATATTCAAGGCCTAATCTTTCGCCAGCACGTGCCATATCTTCTATAACCTTATAGAAAAATGCAGGGCCTGATCCTGAAATTGCTGTTACAATATCCATTTGATCTTCACTTACCTCAATTGCTTTTCCGATATTTGAAAGAAGTTCAATTACAAATTCCACATCTTCATCTGTTGCGTATGAACCTTTGCAAACCCCGCTCATGCCTTCTCTAACCAAGGCAGGAGTATTCGGCATTACACGAACAACTCTTTTCATACCGACAATTTTTTCAATCTTTTCTGTTGAAACTCCTGCAGCAATTGATACAATCAATTTTTCAGGAGTAATTTCATCTTTTATCTCATCAAGAACAGCTCCGGCACAATTTGGTTTTGTTGCAATAAAAATCACATCAGAATCCATGGTCAAAAATCTGTTATCAGTCATAACTTCTATACCTAAACGGCTCTGAGCAAGCTCTGCAACAGTACAATTTACCTCAGATCCCTTAATATTTTCTTTTGGTAAAAATTTTGAAC
>USJT01000306.1 GCA_900555175.1 uncultured bacterium | reverse complement strand
AGTTGAAGGCTTGAGAAAATCTTAGAATTTCTTTTTTGTTATGTTTGTTCTTTTCGCCTGCGGCGTTAATTAGTATTGTGTTTCCATCAGTTTTTACTTCTACATTTTTTTCGTCATTGTCAAACGGTCTTAAATCAATAACAATTTTGTAGCTGTCAGGTGTTTTTTCAACATGAATAAAGTCTGATACTGCATCTGCCATTCTTTGTTCATGGTGGAAGGCTCTTCTTTCATATCTTTCTTGAGCTTTCATTGCACGTCTTTCCATTCTGTCAAATCTTCTTTCGCCCTGCATAATTGCTCTATCCATTCTTCTCATTTGTACTGCAGGATCAAGCATTCTTTTAAAGTGCCAATCTGTTACGACATAAAAGGCTGCAAATGCTCCCAAAAATACTAGCAAACCTGTGCATACATGTTTTAATACAGGATGTTTGCATAAAAAACAATCATCAAATTCTTCGTGTTTGTAATTATTGTCTTCCATAATAAAACTCCTTTCTTTTCGATTATATTTTAGTATAAAAATTAATTTATGAAAGTAAATTACCTCATAGAGCTATTAGTATTGAAATGTTAAATAATATATGTTATTATATTAGTGAGTGTTATAGAAGGGGTACTATATTATGGCTAAGATACTTGTTACTATGCCCGATGATTTTTTACATAAAATAGATGGTGTAGCATTAAATGAACAAAGAACAAGAAGTGAGCTTATTAGAGAAGCTCTAAGAACTTATATGCGTCGTATGAACGTGAAAAATCCTCAAAAATCTGAGGATGAAGCAAAAACTTTGGAATCTCTTTTGAGTTAATTTTTTATTAGTTTTTCAACCCATTTTATCAGATTCGAAATTTCATAAGGTTTTGGAATATATAAGTCAGCTCCTGCTGATAGGATAAGCTCTTTATCATGAAGAATTGAGGTTACTATAATTTTAGTTTTGTCAAAGTTGGTATTTTGGCGGATTTTTTTGCAAAGCTCTAAACCTTCAAGATCTTCAATATTGCCTGCATCAAGGATTATTAATGCAGGGCTTATGGTTTCTTGCTCAGTGTCATTTACGACTTTAACATCATAGCCTTGAATGCTTAGGATAGTTGTTAAGAGAATACTCATAGCTTCATCTTTTTCAATAATGAAAATTTTGTTATTGAATTCATTATCAACAGAATCTTCTGCTGTGATGCTTGGACGTTCGATTAGGTAATTTGATTTGGCAGGTAAATCTGCCAGTTTGTGAATTCTCAAAAGTGCACCAAGTAGTTGTGATGAATCTTTATATTGGATTAATTCATTATTTACAATTCCGATTGTTGTGTGGACAAAATTTGATCTTCTGCCTGCAAATTCATCACCTTGCATTAGCATAAAGCCTCGTCTGTTATCTTGTGGTGAATAAAATTTCGATGCAACTGAATCGAAAGCAAAAATTAAATAATTTGCTATTTTTTCTGCTTTCAGGCTGTCTGTGATAATAATAAATTGATTATCCGAAAAAGCTCCGAAGTAGTCATTTTCTGATAGCGCGGAATGTATAATTGCGCAAAATGTTTGAACGAGTTTGTCTGATGCAAGTTCTGTATAAGTTTCTTTATAATTATCAAAATTTTCAATACTAACAAACATTGCAGCCCATGGTTTATCTTCGTTTACAATTCTTTTTAGAGCTCTTAGCGAATAATTTTTACCTGGGAGAAGATGCTTTGTATCCATATTAGATTCAAGTTCTCTTCTTAGGTGGGCTTTTACACGCATAATAAATTCTTCTGAATTAACAGGTTCTGATATAAAATCGTCTGCACCGTTATCTAAAACTGCAATTTTATCTTTAATATCAGCGGATTTTGATGTTGCAATAATTACTGGCCTCATATTGTATGTGAGGGCACGTATTTTTTTGCAGTAATCTGAAAGGTCGCTGTCAATACTATCAGATATTATTATCAAATCAGGCTCTTTGTCTTGAATCAGCTTCATTGCGGAAATCAGATTTTTAGTAATATGAACTTTATTACTTTTGTTTTCCAAAAGTTTTTTATATT
>USJT01000305.1 GCA_900555175.1 uncultured bacterium | reverse complement strand
CAAAATCAGTACACTTCTTTGAATGCTCAACTTCAAAAAATGGAAAGAGATTTGAACGCATCTGTTGCAGAGTTTAATAAAGCTAATGTTGATATGAGAAAAAGAATTCGTCAAGTATATAAAAATCAAAGAACAGGTATGTTCCAGCTTATATTGACTGCAAAAGATTTGAATTCTTTATTAGATGTTGTTTATTTTGAAAAAATTGTATTGAAAAAAGATTATGCAAGAATAATGGCTGTAAGAGCAAAATCTCAAGAATTGCAGCTATGAAAAGAGATATAGAGGCTAAAAAAGTTGCTTTAGCTCAATCTATTGAACAAATAAATTCTCAAAAACAAAGTATAAAATCTGCTATTGCTCTTAATCAGAGTATGATTAGCAAGTATAAAACCGATCGTAAAACTTATGAAAGAGCTGAAAGAGAATTGGCTCGTCAATCTGCAAGTATTCAAAGTATGTTTGCTCGCCGTAACAGAGGCTCTTCTACTGTAAGAATTACATCTTCAGGTTTTATGAAACCTATTAGCGGAAGAATTACTTCTCCTTTCGGTTGGAGAACGCATCCTATATTTAATAGCAGAACTTTCCACTCAGGAGTCGATATTGCTGGCCCTAACAGAGGAAGTATCAGAGCATCTAATTCCGGAAGAGTTATATATTCAGGTTGGTATGGCGGCTACGGCAAGGTAGTTATCTTGGATCATGGTGTTGTTAACGGAAAACCTACAACAACGCTTTATGCTCACATGTCATCTATAAGAGTAGGTCAAGGCAAATTCGTTAACAAAGGTGAAGTAATCGGATATGAAGGTACAACAGGTTACAGTACAGGACCGCACGTTCACTTTGAAGTTAGAATAAATGGTAAACCTAATAATCCGTTAAATTATATTTAAAAAATTAAGGGCTAAGTATATTGAAAAAGAATTTATTAATAACACTTTTTATATTATTTGCAACTTCACTACCTTCTAAGGCTGCTGAGTTAATTAAGAGTCCTAAAGATTTGGAAACCCTTTTTGAAGATACGTTTTACGAATCTCCGACATCTTTTTCTGCTCCTCAAGTTGAAGTACAGGAAGGAAGTACTATTAAGCCTGTAAGAGGTATGCCTCTTTTCAAGAAAACACGTATAAAGATTACTAATTATTTAAGAGAAAAAAATTACAAAGAAACTCTTGAGCAGATAGAAAAAGAAAAACAACTTCAAGAACAAGAAGAAGCAGATGAACTTGAAAAATTAAATAAAGAATTAAATATTAAGGTTGACAAATCTGACAAAGAAACAGATACTTCAAAAGATAAAAAGAGTAAAAAAGAAGAAGTTAATGTTCCTGAAGGAACAAAGGCATTAGAGCTTGAAGGCGGTGTAAAAAAACAGGTTACAAGTAATGATGTGATGCTTGATGCTGATAATGTTGATTATGATGATAAAACAATGGATATTATAGCAACAGGCTCTCCTTTATTGGTTTTTCCGCCACAAAATGTTACTATTAAAGCTGATAAAATGGTTTATAATAAGGCTTCAAATATTTTAAAAGCTTACGGTAACGTTGAAGTTATAAGAGATGGTCATAGTGCATTCGGTGATTTCATGCAAATTAATATGAATGAAGAAGATGCTTTTATGGATAATACTCGTTCAAAGCTTGCAATGATGACTGTTAATGCTGAAAAATCTGAAATGAAAGATGATAAATTGACTTTGTATAACGGTAAATTTTCATCTGATGAATCATATTTGTTAAATTTTCATACAAGAATGATTGGCGGTAACAATTTTAATTCAATGCTTATTGATGATGATGATAAATCCTCTTTAAGTTCTGAAACTGGTAATACTGCAATTCATGTTAAAGCCAAAGATATTTATGTAAATGCCAAACGAGATCATGATGTTATAACCTTGAAAAAAGCAAGAATTAATTATGGTGATGTAAATATTTTTAATTGGCCTTCCATAACAATTCATACAAATAAAAAACACGAATTTTTCGATGCCAATTATCCTGAATTTGGTTCTCGTGGTAAATTAGGTATGCTTTTAG
>USJT01000304.1 GCA_900555175.1 uncultured bacterium | reverse complement strand
TACTACAAGGGGCTTTAAAGAAGAAGATATGACAGAAGTTGCAAAAATTATTGCATCTGCAATATTTTCGTCAGATAATGAGTTGGGATTACAAAATTTAAGAGAACGTTCTTTGAAACTTTGTAAGAAATACCCGATTTACACATAGGCAAAGGGATAATAATTTATGTTAATCAAGTTAACACATGCTCATATAATAGGAACTGTAATAGCTTATTTGATAGGCGTATGCCTTGTTCCGTTGGTAATCAGTTTTTCAAAAAAAGAAGGACTTGTTGATGTCCCGAATGAAAGGAAAATTCACACCAAACCAATATCGAGAATAGGCGGAGTTGCTATTTGGGCAAGTACAATGTTGACGTTTTTGTGCCTTGTCTTTATGAGTTATTATCCTTCAGGAAACTTGTTATCAGGGATTTTGCTCGGCGGTTCCTTAATGTTCTTGTTAGGACTCGTTGATGATATTTATAATCTTGATGCAAAATTTAAGTTATTCTTACAAATTTCAATCGCAACTTTAGTTTATCTTTTGGGTATTCAAATTAATAACGTTCCGTTTATCGGAAATATCGGGTTATTCTCTTATCCTATAACTATGTTGTGGATTGTCGGTATATCTAATGCTTTGAATTTTATTGACGGTGTTGACGGTCTTGCAGGTTCTGTTGTTACGGTGAACGCTGTGACCCTTGCAATTATTGCTGTTGCTATGACTCCGCCTAATCATATAAGCGCTTTAATCGGTTTTATTTTAGCCGGTTCTATGTTGGCTTTCTTAACTTATAACTTTAACCCTGCAAAAATATTTATGGGAGATAGCGGAGCTTTGTTCTCAGGATTTTTGCTTGCAACTATTTCAATCACTGGTGTTATGAAGGCTGCTACTCTTGCAATATTGTTGCCGTTCTTGGTTCTTGCAGTGCCAATTATGGATATTACATTCTCATCTTTGAGAAGAATTGCAAAAGGTAAATCTCCTTTTGTTGCTGATGCTGAACATATTCATCACAAGTTGTTGCACGCAGGATTTTCTCAGAAAAAAACCGTTATGATTTTGACATCTGTTGCGATTATCGCAGGTGCCTTAGCTTCATTGTTTATGGGCTCTACAACTATAAAACATTACTTTGTTTATATCATAGCAATTGTTTTAATCATGTTGTTACTTAACTTCATTAAAGCCTTGACAAAAAAGTAATTATGTGTTATCATCCCATATGGATTTAATTACTCAGTTTTGAGCCAATGTCGTTTTCACAAGATGAGAGTTCAAAATATTTAAGTGTAAATCTGCCATACTGTATTCAATAAGTTGAACATATAAAATTTGTTCAGCCATAAGAGAATACTATCTTTGTGTGTTAGTTAAGAAAAGGGTATTAGCTATGACAGTAAGTGCAGTAGGAAATGGTGATAATTCCAGATTATCTACGATAGTAAAAAGAACAGCCGTTGGTATGGCTGCCGGTTATGCATCTAAATATGTACTTCCTGTTACTAAGCAGGAGGATACGATTAGCAAACGTACAATGATTAGTTATTGTCGTAAAATTACAAATAATAGCAGAGTTAAAGAATATCAAGAAGCAGGTGTAAAATCAAAAGCTCAGGATATGTTTGTAAAAATGATAGAATCAAAAGATAAAGATGCTTTTTTGGATGATAGTATTAAGAAAAAAGTAACAGCTCTTGGTGGCGAAGATTCTCTTGCAGGAAAGGAATTTCGCGCGATTATTCGTGATGTAAATAATTCTGCAAGTATGTTAGCAAAGAGATTTGCAAAAATATATTATTATGTGTTAAAAGACATTAGACCTTCTGCTCCGTTTGTAGTTGCAGGTGCAGGTGTCGGATTTTTAGCAGGTTTTGCACACAATGTCATGAAAACTGACTTTGATGCATAAATTTTATATTTTTTCACCAAAAAAATATAGGCTGAATTGAAATAATTCAGCCGTTTTTTTTATCAAAAATTATAATTATTAATTAAATTAACCTTCTGCAACAACTGTTGTAATAAGATCACCATAGCTGTTCATTGAACCGTCTGTTTTTT
>USJT01000303.1 GCA_900555175.1 uncultured bacterium | reverse complement strand
GGTTGTGACAACGCTGTTTTAATATCTGATAAAAAATTTGCAGGAGCTGACACTTATGCAACAGGCAAAACTATTGCAACAGCAATTAAAAATAAATTAGCGGATTTTGATTTAATAATTTGCGGACAATTCGCAATTGACGGAGATACTGCACAAACCGGACCTAGTATTGCCAATCAACTTGGCATTCCACAAGTTACTTATGTAAAAGAACTAAAAAAATGCGATGGAGAATGTGTTTACGCAACACGAGAAATTGAAGAAGGTTTAGAAACCGTTAGAGTTGAATTTCCTGCTCTGATATGCGTTTTAAAAGGTTTTGAAGAACCTACAAGGCCAAGAATTAATGGATTTATAAAAGCTCAAAATACAGATATCACAGTATATTCAATGGAAGATATAGGACTAACTCCTGAAGAAGTAGGCATTAAAGGTTCTCCAACTTATGTAAGCAAAGCTTTTCGTCCTGAACACAATAGGGGAGAATGTGAAATCTGCACTGATTGCAATACACTTGCTCAAAAAATAAAAGAATTTGGAGGGCTTTCTAATGAGTAATATTATGTTGTATGCAGAAGTTACAAAAGAAAACTACCTTCATACTGTTGTTTTTGAGCTTGCAAACAAAGCTCAGGAGCTTTCTAAAAAATTGAATAACGCATCTGTTTCTGCTCTTTTGATATGCAAAACAGGACTTTCTGAAAACTTTAAAGAAGCCTTTATAAATTCAGGCTTTGATTATGTTTATATCGCAGAAAACAACAGATTAACCCATTATTCAACAGAATTATATTCAAAAATTGCAATTGACATTATAAATGAAGTCAACCCTGACATAATCCTTGTTGGTGCAACAACTCAAGGAAGAGATATTGCACCAAGAATTTCAGCCTCATTACATACAGGTTTGACAGCAGATTGTATAGAACTTGATATTAATGAAAAAGGGCAACTGGCAGCGACCAGACCAACATTTGGCGGGCAATTAATGGCTACAATATTATGCAAAACTTTACCGCAAATGGCTACTGTCAGACCAAAAGTTTTTAAACCTGCACCTGAAAATATTGTCAAAGATACACAATTTGTTTATTTTAAACCTGAAATCGATAACATTCAAAAGAAAGTTGAATTTATTGAATTTGTAAAAGGTGTAAATACTGCAATTAATGAGCTTGATAGTGCAGAAATAATTGTTGCAGGCGGCAAGGGAATGAAAAATGAAGCAGGATTTGAGCTTTTAAGAAATTTTGCAGAATGCATCGGAGCATGTGTTGGCGCAAGCAGAGGTGCTGTTGATATGGGACTTGCACCTGTTGATATTCAAATAGGTCAAACAGGCAAAACAGTAACCCCAAAATTATATATAGCTTGCGGAATATCAGGAGCTATTCAACATATTGTCGGCATGCAAAACAGCGATAAAATTATTGCAATAAATAATGATGCCAATGCACCTATTTTCAAAAATTGTGATTGCGGGCTTGTCGGGGATGTTTTTGAGGTTATCCCCGAATTGATAAAAATTATGAAACATTCAAATGGGGAAGATGAACCGGATATCAATATATCGTAAATTTATAATAATAAAAGCCAAGCAAATCGCATTTTAAATAGAAAAACTACCTCTTGACAAAAATTTCTAAATCATATATAATAAAGATGTTGGAAGCATAAGAGGAGTTAAAAAATGAGTAATAATAAGGCTTTGAGATTACCCCCCCCGCGAAACGTAAATAGTTCTAAGGCTTTCACCCTTGCAGAAGTTTTAATAACACTTGGCATTATTGGTATAGTTGCAGCATTAACTATACCCGCATTAATTGGAAATTATCAAAAGCAAGTAACAATTACAAGTTTAAAAAAAGCATATAGCATTATTAATCAAGCAAAAAATTTATCTACAATAGATAATGGAGAATTTGAATATTGGGACAATACACTACCTCCTGAACAATATTTAAACAAATACTGGACACCATATTTTAAAGGGGCAATAATTTGTTTTGAACACACTCAATGTGGCTATAAAGATGAAGTTTCTTGGAAAACACCTACTGGAG
>USJT01000302.1 GCA_900555175.1 uncultured bacterium | reverse complement strand
ACTTTGCCGAATAATCTTTTTATGCGTTCAGATAAAATGTCCCGTTAAATTACAGCTAAAATCATAGCTATTCTTAACAAATAAAAATAGCAAGGGAGAGATTCGAACTCTCGACCTCACGGGTATGAGCCGTGCGCTCTCACCAGCTGAGCTACCTTGCCATAAGTTTGTATTTGATTGACAAGGCTTATTGTCACATAAAAATTTTTAAATTTCAAGCATTAATTTTGTAAAACTTATTTTTTATTACTTATAAAAAGCTCTTTTAATTCAAAAATGTTTCATTTATAATATTTTATAGAACGTGTCAAAAAAGGGATATGACGAAGGGAGACCCCTTAAAGCATATACTGTTATTTTCAGTTCCGCTTTTAATAGGAAACATATTTCAACAGTTATATAATATTGCTGACCTAGTTATTGTTGGACGAACATTGGGCGTGGAATCTTTTGCGGCTGTTGGAGCTGTTGCGCCTGTGTTTTTCTTGATTACGTTTATCATTGTCGGGTTGACAAACGGATTTGCGGTTATTACAGGACAAAGATACGGTGCTAAAGATATCAATGGCGTTAGAAATTCCGTTGTTGTATCTACTATTTTAAGTACAATCGTAACATTAGCATTTTCAGTTGTTTGCTCTTTATTCTTAAACCCTATCTTAAAATGGATGAATGTTCCTGCAAATATTTATCATAACGCTTTTTGGTATGTTGAAATTATTATTATCGGTTTGATTATCACAACTATGTATAACATGATTTCAAGTATCATTAGAGCTTTAGGCGACAGCAAAACACCTTTGTATTTTTTAATTGTCGCATCTTTAGCAAATATCGTTTTGGCATTAATTTTTATATTAATTTTTCACATGGGAGTTCCGGGTTCTGCGGTTGCGGTGTTGCTTTCTCAGGGAATTTCAGTTTTGTTATGTTTAATTTACGTTAGATATAAAATGCCTATTCTTAGAATCAAGAGAAATGAATGGCTTATAAAATTTGATAAGGACTTTTTTAATTCAGCTTACGAGCATTTGAGAGTCGGTGTTCCAATGGCAGTTCAATTTTCTATTATCGGAATTAGCGTTTTAGGAATACAAAGTGTTTGCAACTCTTTCGGTTCAAATGTTATTGCTGCATTCACGGCAGCTTTAAGAATTGAGCAAATTGCAACATTACCGATGATGTCTTTTGGGGTTGCATTAGCTGCTTATGTTGCGCAAAATTTCGGTGCTATCAAATTTAAGAGAATCAGATTAGGCGTTATCCAAACTTCTATCATAAATATTGCTTTGAGTATCATTATGGCATTTGTTATGAGAATTTGGGGAGCTGATATTATCGGCGCATTCATCGGAACCAAGACAAAAGAAATCATTGATATTGCGCATAATTACTTGTTAATAAGTACAATATTCTACTTTTTCCTCGGACAAATTTTCATATACAGAAACGCATTACAAGGTATGGGAGAAACAATATTTCCGCTTCTTGCATGTAGTGCAGAGCTTGTTATGAGAATATTTGCCGCTGTTTATTTGGCAATGAAATTCGGGTATGTCGGAATTTTCTATGCAGGCCCTATTGCTTGGATAAGTGCTTCTGCCATAATGTTCTTTGGATATTTCGGAAGCATGAAACATATTATATACAAGGTTAAATGCAAATTACATACAGATTTATCAGATGTTGAATAAAATTTTTTAAAACATTTTATTCATCTTTTTTATAACAAATATACATCATTTCGCCACTTGCAAAGTTTAAAATTTTATGACAAAATTGCATAATAAAAATTGTTATTGGCTACATGCGTAGCACTAATGGTAAAGGAGAAATGGTTATGTCAACCTATATTGAAGATGTTTATGCAAGACAAATTTTGGATTCACGAGGCAACCCGACTGTTGAGGTTGATGTTAAATTAACAAATGGGGTAAGAGGAAGGGCTGCTGTACCTTCCGGAGCTTCAACAGGAATTTTTGAGGCTTTGGAACTTCGTGACGGCGACAAATCAAAATATATGGGCAAAAGCGTTCAAAAAGCCGTTGATAATGTTAAGAATATAATTGCTC
>USJT01000301.1 GCA_900555175.1 uncultured bacterium | reverse complement strand
TAACTTAAAACTGTTTTCATCACGTACTGTGACATAAGTACAATATTTTAAAAGATTTTTTACAATAAATTTTGCCGCACATGAATTTAAAGGGCCAATTCCTTGAGCAAAGATTATAACTGTTTTGTTAAACAAAAGCCCGAGTGCAATAATTGCAGAGTAATATATAAGGCTTTTTAGACTTGTTGCATCTTGCAAAAGGCTTCCACCGCCTGAAATTAAGATATCTGAATTTTTTATTGTTTTAACAACATTTGAGATATCAAATCTTTTAACAGCATTAACCTTCAACTTATTTTCAGTATATTTAACATCAGATGAAAATACAGTAATATCTTGGCAACCAATGTTTTTTAAATGTTCAACAAGAACCTCTAAAATAGCTTCATCACCAAAGTTTTTATATCCGTAATAACCTGAAATTGAAATTTTAGCCATTGTGCCCTCTGTAAATTGAATATACCTCTTCTTTATAAGGAATAGATTTTATTGCTCCGATACTTTGAGTTTGAATACCTGCAACAATTGAGGCAAATTTAGAAGCTTCAAATTCGGTAAATCCATGCGTTATAGCATGTAAAAATCCGCCATTAAAAGTATCGCCTGAGCAAGTCGTATCAACACATTTATCTGTATAAAATTTAGTAAATGTAATATTGCCGTTTGAACCTGTATAATATCCTTGTTTTTCTTCTGATTTAAGAACAACAGTTGATATTCCCATATCCCAAAGACGTTTTATAATATTTTCCTGAGAATCAATATCTAAGATATTCAAAGAATCAGATTTTGTATTCATAAACAGGATATCTATATTTGAACTTAATCTGAAAAATGCTTCTTTTGCATCTTCAACAGTTGTTAAAACAGAATGATAATTAGGATCATAAGCTGTTTTAATTCCGTTTTCTTTTGCTGTTTTAAAAGCGTATTCAACGGCTTCCGCAGCAGAAGGAGAAAGCGATTGAGTTACGCCTGAAGCATAAATTACAGAAGCACTTTTTATATAATTGCAATCAATATCATCAATAGATAATTTTGAAGGTGCAATTTTTTTTCTGTAAACAGTCAATTCTTTATCAGCACCTGAAGGTCTTGAAATAATATATAAGCCGTTTGCTTCAGTTGAAAGTTTAACTTGAGAAATATCAAGTCCTTCCTTGTGCCATGAATCAATCAGGTAATCTTTAAACGGATCATTTCCGACTCTTGTTATAAATCCGACTTTTGATCCCATACGTAAAGCCGAGATTGCAGCTGCCAGAGCATCGCCACCGTAATATTTATACAAACATTCAGCATCAGCCATTTTAGCATTTGTTGACAATTCGACAAGACATTCACCAATTGTAATTATGTCTAATTTTTCGTACATGATTAGCCTTTCAACTCTTTAATGACACGTTTAGCACGTTTTGTTATTTCATCAAGAGAATATCCGTCATAAAAATCTCTGCCGATACCTACAACTTTAGCACCAGCTTCAATATATGTGTGGATTTCATCCAATTTTACATTTCCTAGCGGCAAGACATTTAAAAACGGCATTGGTCTTAACAAGTCTTCTACATACATAGCACCGCCCATTGCAGTAATCGGATATATCTTGATTAATGGAATACGAGCTTTCCATGCGTTATAAGCTTCATTTGCTGTTGAAGTTCCTGCAATAAATGGGATTTGTTTATCTTTTGATATTTTTACAAGATTCATTGAAAAAATAGGAGAAGATAAAATTTTAGCTCCTGATAAAATTGCAGCTTCTGCCTGCATTGAAGTGATAATCCCGCCTGCACAAACTGTTGCGTATTTTGAAATTTCTTCAACTGCTTTATAGATAGACGGATTTTCAATATTTATTTCGAGAATTTTTATACCACCGTCAATCAATGCTTTTGCAGAATCAATAACTTGATTTGCGTCCTTATTTCTTAAAATTGGAAGTATTTTTTCTTCCGATAAAAAATTAATTAAATTTTCTTTCATAAACTATCCTTTTTTCAAAATTTATTATATCATAAAATAAAGGGATAATTGGAAATGAAAATATTTAAAATTGAGGGATTCTTTTTAAA
>USJT01000300.1 GCA_900555175.1 uncultured bacterium | reverse complement strand
AATCCTGAACCTTATAAAGAATTTTTCGACTTTTTTATAATCGGTGACGGGGAAGATGTAAATATTCAAGCTGTCAATATTTGTAAGGGAAATCAAGATAAGTCAAAAGATGAAATTCTCAAAATGCTTTCTGATGTTGAAGGAATTTATGTTCCCAAATACCCTAAAACAGTAAAAAAACTTACCAAAAAACTTGATGAATGTATATTTACACCAGTCTTAAGCGAAGATGCGTTTTTTAAAAATACATTTATTATAGAAATGGCTCGAGGATGTTTTAACAGATGCGGTTTTTGCCTTGCATCTTATCTTAATTTACCGCTAAGATGTACTCCTTATGATGAACTGCTTAAGACTATTGATTTCGGTTTGAAATATACAAACAAAATTGCACTGTTAGGTGCGCAAATTAGTGCTCATCCGCATTTTCATGACGTTTGCAAATACATATATGATAAAATTCAAAGCGGTGAAAAAATTGAAATGAGCGTTTCCTCATTAAGAGTTGATGCTGTGAGTGAAGATGTCATAAAAACACTTGTCGCAGCAGGACAAAAAAATTCAACACTTGCAATTGAAGCAGGAAGCGAAAGATTGAGAAAGGTTATAAATAAAAATTTAACAGAAGAACAAATCTTTAATGCAGTAAAAATAGCAAAAGAAAACGGGCTTAAAGGCTTGAAATTCTACGGAATGATAGGACTTCCGACAGAAACTCAACAAGATTTAGAAGCAACTATTGAACTTGCAAAAAAATTAAAAAATGAAAATAAAGGATTTGATATTTCATTCGGTTTTTCAAGCTTTGTGCCAAAACCACATACACCTTTCCAATGGTGCGGAAGGGAAGATACAAAATCACTTGAAGAAAAAAGTACCTTCTTAAAAAAAGAACTGCATAAAATTGGTGTTACTTGCCATATTTCAAGCATAAAATGGGATTACTGGCAAGCAGTATTATCTCGTGGAGATGCATCTTTAAACGACTTTATTTTAGAAGTTTATCGCAGTGGAGGAAAACTTGGCGCATTCAAAGCTGCAGCAAGAAAATACAAAATTAATACAGATAACTTTGCATGCGAAAATTATCCTTTAGATAAAGAATTACCTTGGGACTTCATAAAGGTTCAACCGGGCAAAGAATTTCTTATAAAAGAAAATCAAAGACTTTTATCTATTACATAGGAGTATAGTCACAATATACAAGACTTGACCATTTCTCAAAATAACTGATTTGCGTTGCACTGCCTGATTTTACATATATTCTGTGCAAAGAGCTGTGCGGAATATTTAAAGCAGATACAATTGCAGCTTTTATAATATCTTTATGAGTTACTATAATAATTCTGTTTCCTAAATTTTGCTCAATAATTCTGTTTAAAGAATCATTAACCCTATTAATAAAAGCTGTAACGCTTTCTGCATTATCAGGAACAGCAGCTTCAGGGCAATTAATCAATTTATCAAGAGCATCAGGAAACTTTTCATCAACCTGTTCAAAAGTTAATCCGTTAAAATCACCACATTTACGAGGATGTAAATCCTCAACCACTTCAAAATCTTGCTTAAACAATTTTGAAATCATTGCAGCAGATTGAGTTGATCTTAAGGCTGGAGAAGAATATATTTTGTTATTTTTTATTCCTCTACGCTTCAAAAAATCACATATTTTTTCAATTTCTGCTTGACCTGCATCGTTTAATGGTGGGTAATCTTCAGAATCGGTAAATCTATCATCCTCACTATATATTGTTGATCCGTTACATATAAACGTTATTTTACATTTTCTGCTAAAGTACATAATTTCACCTCATTTTCTTTATCATATCACTATTTTGTTGTATAATCAAGAAAAAATAAAAGAAAGGGGTAAGTCATGAGAGGAAAAGCTTTTAAATTTGGAGACAACATTTCAACAGACCACATTGCACCTGGGAGATTGTTCCACCTACGTTCTAATCTACCAGAATTTGCAAAACACGTTTTGGAAGATGCAGATCCAAACTTCGCATCTCAAATGAAAAAAGGCGATTTTGTTGTTGCAGGTTCTAATTTCGGGCTTGGTTCTTCTCGTGAACACG
>USJT01000299.1 GCA_900555175.1 uncultured bacterium | reverse complement strand
TTGTCTTAAAATCCCTGTTTTTTTGTCAGTTGTAGAAACAATATTATATCTATAATCATCGCCCAACTCTTTTTCTAATATATTTTTAACTATCATAAATTGAGACATAGTCTCAGCAGTAGAACCAGATTTTGTAATTACGTTAACTAAAGTTTTTTTCAAATCCAAAACGCTTAGAAGACCAGTAATTGTATCAGGGTCAATATTATCGAGAAAGAATATTTTAGGCAAACCGTTTCTTTGTTCATCAGAGAGCAAATTCCAATAAGGTTTCAAAAGAGCTTCAGTAACAGCAAGACCGCCTAAAGCAGAACCGCCGATCCCAAGGACCAAGATATTATCAAAACGACCTTGCACCATAGCGGCATATTCTTTGACATACCAAACTGTTTCTTCGCTATACCCCAAATTCATCCACTGAAGCCATTGACCTGGCTTATCTTTTCGCTTATTCAAATCGGCAATAATATGAGTTATGGTATCCTTATATTTTGAAAATTCTTCTTTTAAATTTAAGCCATTTTCATGACCAATAACCATTTCATCGGAATACCTGTAATCTAGTGAAATCATATTATACCCCTCTCAAAATAACCTTTCTCTCATAATAAGTAGATCTTATACACTTATTATACGTGCTGAAGGTTTTAATACAAGGTACAACAGAATATTTTAATATTTATTTACCAAGATAATTTTAATTTTACTTTAATTACAACAAAACTTTTAAACACAAACTAAACTTCAACTTTTGATTTTGGTTGTCGTTGAGCTTTTATTTTTTCTTCCAAACGTTTTTGCTTATATCCATAACCTGCATATATTGCAAAACCCATCAATAACCATAGTGGAAAATATAATGAAGATGTTGTTAAAAATTTCATTGAATAAACCATTAATCCACCACAAGTAATTATTCCTAAAATAGGGAATACAGGTGAAAATGGAACTTTAAACGGACGCGGTCTGTCAGGATCAGTTTTTCTTAAAATCAATACCGCAATACAAATTATAATAAACGAAGTAAATGTTCCAAAGTTACAAAGTTCAGCAGATATATTCAAATCCATAAACAAAGCACAGATTATAACAACAATACCTGAAATCCATGTAAGAACATGCGGAGTTCTGTATTTTTTATGAATTAATCTCAAAGATTTAGGCAAAAATCTGTCTCTGCTCATTGCATACAAAATTCTTGTAGTTCCTAACTGATAAATTAAAAGAACAGATGTCAACGCACATAAAGCACCGATTGAAATCAAGCCAGCAAACCAATCTTTACCGATAGCACGCATAGCATGTGCAATAGGAGCCTGAACATCAATATGACCTAAAGGAACATTTCCTGTCAAAACTAATGCTACACAAACATACAATATAGTACAAATAATAAGTGTACCAAGAATTGCAATAGGCAAATCTCTTTGCGGATTTTCAGTTTCTTCTGCAGTAGTCGAAATTGCATCAAATCCAATATATGCAAAGAATATTAAAAATGCGCCCATAAATACGCCTTCAAACCCGTTCGGTGCAAAAGGAACCCAGTTTTCAGGTTTTACATAAAAAGCACCAACAACAATGAATGAAAGTATCATGAACATATTTACACCAACCATAATACTTGCAAACCTTGTTGATTCTTTAACGCCTTTAATCAAAAGAATTGTAAGTAAAAGTACAATTACCATAGCAGGCACATTTATTGCAACAGGGATTTTGTCAAATAAAAACGGCATCTGAGTATGCGGATCAAGCCCAAACTTATCGCAATAAGCAAGCATATAACGATAATCAGTTCTTAACCACAAAGGATAATTTACAACAAAATCAGGTAATATATGTTTGAATCCTTTTAAGAATTGAACAAAATACCCGGTCCAAGCACAAGCAACCGTGATATTACCGATTGCATACTCAAGCATTAAAATCCAACCGACCATCCAAGCCATAAATTCACCCATTGTAGCGTAAGTATAAGTATAAGCACTACCTGCAACAGGAATCATTGCCGCAATTTCAGAATAGCAAAGAGCTGAAAAAACACACGCAACAGCAGCCATTATCATAGAAATTATAATGG
>USJT01000298.1 GCA_900555175.1 uncultured bacterium | reverse complement strand
GGGGGGGCGATCTGAGCTTCGTACCAACGTTTTCGAGGGGTACAAAATTCGCCAAAAGATTTTATGATTATGATATAATACATAGTTATAAATATAAAAAAGGCTTTACATTAGCAGAAGTATTAATAACACTTGGAATAATTGGAGTTGTTGCAGCTTTAACAATTCCTACTCTTATTCAAAATTATAAAAAACGAGAGGTTGAAACTTCATTAGAAAAAATATATAGTACTGTTAATCAAGCAATAAAAAAAGCAGAACTTGATTATGGAGATTATCAGACTTGGGAATTTGGATCTGTTGATTCTACAATTGAAAGGTATTTTATTCCTTATTTAAATGTAATAAAAGTTGAAAATGGAACTTGTTACAATGGAAATGATTCAAGACTTTTATTTTTAGCGGATGGTTCATTATTAATTTTAATCCCGAGAATTTCTGTATGTAACTGTATTCAATTTATTTATTATCCAAAAGCATCAAATTGGAAAGGGCAATGGCAAATGCGAGCTTGTATGTCTGAAGATTATTCGCGTTCTGCTTTCTGGTATATATTCAGTCCCAGTAAACCTACAGGTTTTAGATTGTATTTAAATAGTCCGTTTCAACCAGTAATAGGAGCAGATCTTAAGGGAACAATAAATGCAGAATCATTAACTGACCCTAAATATGGATATGCTTGTAATAAAGAAACAGCTTGGCCACAGCAATGTGCTGCATTGATTATGTATAATAATTGGAAAATTCCTAAAGATTATCCTTTTAGATTAAAATAAATTTTTTATAATTATTTTGTTAATTCTTAAGAGACTTACTATCTTCATTTATGGTAAGTTTCGCCTTTAATAATTTTGAATGCTCTATAAATTTGTTCGACAAGTATTAGGCGTGCAAATTGGTGCAGAAATGTCATTTTTGACATACTCATTTTTAAATTTGCTCTCTCTGATACAATTGGCGAAATTCCGCAGGAAGACCCGATGACAAATACAATTTCTGATGTTCCGTCATTTGTTAATTCTTCTATTTTTTGTGCAAATTCTTCTGATGAAAACATTTTTCCTTTTATTTCCATTGTTATTACATAGGATTGAGGTTTTATGTGAGAAAGGATTTTTTCTCCCTCCTGTTCCAAAATTTTTGCGGTCAAATTTTCATCTTTTATCTCAATTGGCGGAATTTCGATAATCTCTAATGAGGCATAAGGAGTCAGGCGTTTTAAAAATTCGTCAATTCCTTCTTTCAAATATTTTTCTTTAATTTTCCCGAGAGCTATAATTTTAATTTTCATCTTTAGCCATATAAACAGTTGTTGAAGGGAATGCAAAATCTATTCCTTCTTCTCTGAAACGTTTTACTGCTTCTAATATTACCTGTTCTCTTATTTTTAAATAGTCTTTGTATACGTTAGTTTTTGTGTAAGCGTTTACTTTTATATCGATTGAACTTGATGAAAGTGTTTCTAAATATACGATATAGTCATCATGTACATTAGGATTTTCTTTTAAGATGTTTTCAAGTATTGAAATTGCTCTTTTTAATTTTTCATCAGAAGTATCATAAGTTACTCCAAAAGTTTCGAAAATTCGTCTTTTTTCCCCGTTAGTAACGTTTTTGATAACAGTTCCTGCTACAACATCGTTAGGTAATATGATTAGAGAATTGTCAAGAGCTCGGATTTTAGTTGATCTCATGTTGATTTCTTCAACGTTTCCTTCAAAGCCGTTGATTGATACATAATCTCCGAGTTTGTAAGAATGGTCAGATAATATCCCAAATGTTCCAAACACGTTTGCGATAGTATGTTGAGCTGCAAAACCGACAGCCAAACCTGTAATTCCGAAACCTGCAATAAGTGATGACATTGAATAACCATGACTTTGCAAGAATGAGGCAACTAAAAAGAATAGTACAATTCCCTTTAATATATTACTCAATATCGGTACAAACCTTGTAAGCGGAGAATTTTTGCCACCTGATAATTTTGATTTTAAATGAGCATCAAATATGTCTATTAATTTGAAAACGACTGCACCGATAATGAAAATTACAATGATTTCAAATACAAATTTAATTCTTAATGCAGTAA
>USJT01000297.1 GCA_900555175.1 uncultured bacterium | reverse complement strand
CCTTGTTTACCGTTTCTGGTGTTGGCGTTGCTACATTCTTCTTTTTCATGCCAGTTACCGTAACTTTAACCTTTCCCAATGTTCTTTTCTTTTTTTTACCTTTTTTCTTTTTACCTTTTTTCAAAACTTCTTTTACTGTTATAGTCGCTTTTCCGGCTTTTATTCCGGTAACCTTCCCTTTTGATGTTACTTTTGCCACTTGTTTGTTACTGCTGGTAAAAGAATAAGAATGTTTCTTAGTTTTATTCTTGATCAATATACTCTTTTTCTTTCCAACCTTAACAGAAATCTTCTTGGTCTTAAGAGAAGCCTTAGCCTTTGCTTCTACATCACTTCCGGCACTGGATAGTGTTGTGATACAAAGAGCCAAAACCATAAGGCCTGCGATTACTTTTCTACTTGCCATTTGCATAATTACCTCCTTCTAAATTGATTAAAATAATATTTTAATTATAGCCCTATCTGTAAGATTATTCTATGATATATTTGGTACTTAAATTGAATTTTCTAGTATCTGTTTTCCTTTATAACAAAAAAATCCACAGGTAACATTCCTGTGGTTGAAGAACTTCCGTCCTTCGCCTTTTCTTCTTCTGTTACCTCTTTTCAGTACCTTGTTGACTCCTTTTCAACAAGCAAAGCGTTATGCTGCAGAGTTGCCATATTCATCAAGACCGAGATGGATTGTTCACTTCATCGATGGAACTTTCTCGACCATTCTAAAATCTTATCTTCGAACAATTCCCTTTTCTAACGCTTTTTGAATATCCTGATCGGAAATTACAGAATACACTTTCATACCATATTTTTCTTCTAACAGATGTCTTCCAATTCCACCAGGCATATCATCGCGAGCGAATACTGTTACTAACGCCACAACATTAATATCTACGCATTTTTTTGTTTCCTCAATCCACCTATCTACACTTTGTCCTGTAGACACACCATCGTCCACAATAACTACACGCTCCCCCGCTTGCAATGTGTGACCACATATCATTCGCCCTCTGCTATCAGGATTCTGTCTTGCATGACAATAATTTATGGTTTTTCCATATTTGTTATACAAAACACTTGCCGCCATTGCCGAAAAAGAAATCCCATGATATGCCATTCCAGTTAATACGTCAAATTCAAGATAATTTTCGCATATGCAATCTGCCAATACTTCTCCGATTTTACTTATCTGAGCATTGGTAGAGAAATTTTCTGTATTGATAAAATATCCACCGCTCTCTTGAAATATCAGGATTTGATTATCTGCCATAAATCGCACAAATTTCTCTTTGTTTGTCAATGCATCCAACTTATACCCAAACAACTCATCTATTGTTACGCCAAAATATTGTGCCAACAATGGAATCAGAGAAATATCCGGTTGTGCTACTTCATTTTCATACTTTGAAACTGCTTGGTATGAAACTCCCAATTCCCGTGCCACCTCTTCCTGTGTTACGCCTTTTGCTTTTCGCAATGTTTTGATTGTATTTCCAATTGAAATCATAGTTTGTTCCTCCTTAATTTGAATGGATTAAAGAGCTCTTTATGATTTCATTATAAAAAAAGTGAAAGATGAAAACAATAACCTAATTTTCTTGATTTTCTCAACTAGAAGTTGAATTCTTGCTGTTTTTGTTACCATAATAAGCATCACCTTTCAACAGTTTCAATCAGACACCCCCAGTTCTGATTCAAGTTCATCAGCAGATATTGTACCGTTATCACGAATAAAAATTTCTGCTTCATTCAGTTTAGTCATCAATTGATATAAATGCTTTTGTTTGTCATGTTTCTCTAATTTCTCCAGCCCACTAAAAACATTTCTTAACTCAGTTATTTTTTCCATGGCTTCACACAGTGGAAGTTATATTCCAGCCTCCATGTCCGCAATACCATAATTCAATTCGCTTTTCAGCTTATTGTCTTTATCAAAATTGTCTTGCAGCCGTTTACTTGTTTGATTTTTCATACAGCACACCACTTTCTAAAATTATCCATTGTCACACATAACAATTCTCTTTTATGTGAAATTATATGTTCCATCAAAAAACACTTGATATATTTTCATACTAGTGATATTATAACTATGTAGG
>USJT01000296.1 GCA_900555175.1 uncultured bacterium | reverse complement strand
GTGTTTCTGATGAAATTCTAAAAGATGATTATTTGTTGATGGCAAGAACATGCTTTTTGTTTGGAGAGTATGAAAAAGCAAGAGAAATTTTGCAAAAAACTGATGTTACAGAAAATTGGGCTCTTGATGTAAAGGTATCAAACGGGTTAAAAAGTTATCCGAGGGCAAAATTTTTAACTGAAAACGGACTTCAAAAACGTTCTCAATACGTGAGTGAAGACGATATAATTGATGCAATAGATATTTATTTGCAATTATCAGATTCAAAATCAAAAGCAGTTGATAGATTGTTATCATTAGCTTCTGGCAAAGGAAGAGATTATCTTTTGAGTTTGAAATGTTCAAATGTTGCTCAGAAAGATAAATTGGCATGCTATAACAATCTTTATTTAAAATATCCGAATGGCAAGTTTGCAGCTGATGCTTTGGCGAATATATTTTTCTTAAAAATTAAATCAGGAGATTATGAAAACGCAAGAAAAATTGGCATGGATCATCTGAAAAAATTCCCGGATGCAAATTCTGCCCCTATGGTTATGTTTTGGCTAGGTAAAGTTGCCGAAAAAATGAACAATTATACAGAATATACGTCTTATTATGAAAATGTGATAAATACTTATCCTGATTCATATTACGCATATAGAGCATATTTAAAATTAAGCCGTATGCAAGGCCCATTAATTACAAATTATATAGACCCGAAACCTGTGCTTTATCCTTATAAATACAAAGCTAATAATATTATTGTAAAGCTTGTTGATTTAAAAGATTATGATATTGTAGATTAACTTGCAGGTGATGACGGTTTTATAAAGAGTTGGGCTTTATATAAAAAAGGGGATTATCCAAGCTCCATGCTTGCAGCAAGAGAAGCTATGGAAAAAGTGAAAGATAAACCTGATAAATATGATTTGCGTTGGCGTCTGGTTTATCCTGTTATTTATTATAATGATATAAAACATTTTGCTGATGAAACAGGTAATAATGCACCTTTGATGCTTGCTTTGACAAGGGAAGAAAGTTATTTTGATCCGCTAGCTCAAAGTGTAGTCGGTGCAAGCGATCTTATGCAGCTAATGCCTATTACTGCAAGTGAAATAAATCGCAAGTTTAAACTTGGCATGCTCATACCTTCTTCATTATTTAATCCTTATCAAAATATAAAACTCGGTAATTATTATTATGAGTTTATAAGAAATAATTTACATGGACATGACATTTCATCGGTCGCAGCCTATAACGGAGGAATAGGCTCTTTGCAAAGGTGGAAAACTTCTCTTACCTATAATGATACTGATGAATTTGTTGAACAAATTCCATACCCTGAAACAAAAAATTATGTAAAAAAAGTTTTTGCAAGTTATTGGAATTATATAAGAATTTATAATGGCAATAATTAAAGTTATTACTAAAAAAGACCTGATTTATTATCAGGTCTTTGATTTATAGAGCATGCTTTATAATATATAAAATATTTTCTAACCCATGTTCTTTCTAATATTTTCTTTTTGTTTATCAATTTTTTTGATTCTTTTTTCAAGAGATTTAATTTGCTTATCTAAAGCTTTTCTTTCAGCTTTTACAGCATTGTATTGTGCATCAATATCAGAATATTTTGATTTATAGTTCAAAAGTTCATTTCTAACATCAACTTGAGCGTTATCTAATTGAATAATAGCATTCTGCATTTTTCCGTTTCCTGCAGGTTCATCTGTTGTTGTAGAAGTTGTTGGGGCAACAACAGTTCTTGTTGTAGTTGATGTTGCAGAAGTTCTGATTGGTGTTGTTGTATTATAATACGTATCGCTAAAATTAAGTGGAGTGAAAGCGTTACCGTCAGCAAATGCAACACCTGCGCAAACTACTAAAAGTGATAGTGATAATACACAATTTTTTAAAGTTTTTGTCATGCTAATTCTCCTTTATTAATATTTATCTATATAAGACACTTATCTACAAGAAAGTATATATTATGGTTTATAAAAAAAACTCATTCAAAAAAATGAAAAACGCATGGAACTTTTATAAAAGCTAGGCGTCTAAAAACATGTGTATGAGCTAATGTAAAGTTTGTAAATCTAGTAAAGTATTGATATAA
>USJT01000295.1 GCA_900555175.1 uncultured bacterium | reverse complement strand
AAGTATTCCATTAATTTGGGAATCTGGTGTTGTTGGAATAGGTTTTAGCTTATTTGTAGTTGTTATTGCTGCTATGTCATTAATTCAGGACTTTTTCTTTATTGAAGAATCTTCAAACAGAATGTTGAGTAAAGATTATGAATGGTATGGAGCTATGGGATTAATGATTACTCTTGTATGGCTTTATACTGAAATCCTTAGATTATTGGCAAAATTGAACAGTAGAAATTAATTATTTATAAAATTATTCCAAATAAAAAATGACTCTTTTAAGAGTCATTTTTTTATATTAAATTGCCGTAAATTTTTCCGTTTTCAAATTTTTCTATTTTAACTGTTTGTAAAGTGTTAAATAAATTTTCGTTATTCGAATTTATTAATAATGTTAAATAATTTCGGGTTACGCCTTTAAGCATTCCTGATTTTTTATCAAAATGTTTTTCTATCAAGATTTCGTGTTCTTTTCCGATATTTTTCTTTACAAATTCAGTATATTTCATGAAAGATATGGCTTTTATAACATCTGCTCGAATTGTTTTGGTTGTATCGTCTAATTGAGCTTTCTCAAGTGCTCCTTTTGTGCCTTGTCTTATTGAATACGGAAATACATGAATTTTTGTAAGACCCGATTTTTGTAAATTATCTACGGTTGTATGAAAATCGTCTTTTGTTTCTCCTGCAAAGCCTGCGATTATGTCGCTTCCGATAAAAGGAAGATCAAACATTGAATTTATTTTATCTATTTGTTCAAGATATTCTTCAACTGTGTAAAATCTGTTCATCGAACGAAGAGTTTTGTTGCATGCTGATTGCAGTGAAAGATGAAAATGCGGACAGAATTTTTTTGATTTTGATAAAAATTCTAGCATTTCATCAGTAATTTCATGAGGATTTAAAGAACCGAGCCTGTATCTTTCAATAGATGTTTTAAGCTCAATTTCTTTTAGCAAATCGAGAAGTGAAAGATTGTTTTCTTTTCCCCACAAGCCAATATGGATACCTGTCAAAACAACTTCTTTAAATCCGTGTTTTGAAAAATTATTTATTTGATTAATTATAAATTCTGTATCTGCGCTTCTGCTTTTCCCTCTTGCAAAAGGAATTATGCAATAAGAACATCTGTTATCACAACCGTCTTGAATTTTTACGCTTGCACGAGTTTTTGTCATGTCTTCCAAAACAACTTCATTAAACTTTGTCTGGTGCATAATATCACCTGCAATACATTTATTTGAGCTGCTTTCTAATTCTTCAAGAATTTTATAAAGATTCAATTTTTCGTCATTACCGATTACCATATCTACAAATTCATTATCAAGCAGTTTTTCTTTTTCAACTTGAGCTATGCAACCTGTTAGAATTGTTATAATATTCGGATTTTTGTGTTTTGCGGCACGAAGAAGATACATTGCTTCATTGTCGCTTTTATGGGTTACTGTGCAAGAATTTAGTATGTAATAATTTGCATCTTTTATATCTTGAGTATTCAAAACTCCGTTTTTTTCTAATTTTTCGGCTATGATTGAGCTTTCAAATTGATTTGATTTGCAGCCCATTGTATGTATATAAAACTTTTTCATATCTTAATAATATAGAAAATATATTTTTGTGTAAACATTTTTAACAATAATATTGCAATATAGCAAAAAATTTTACTTTTCGTTTTTAATAGAGTATAATCAATTTGTGAAAGTGTAGGTGTGTGTATGCAAATTTCAGCAATTAACCCTAATTTTCAGGGAAGACGTGACAGAGTTGATGAACTAATTGGTTTAAATGACAATACTGTAAGACGTTTAGCTTATGAAAAAACATTATCCCGTTCAAATGAAAAAAAACATAATCTTATAACGAACGGACTTATTGCAGCATCCCCTGTTGCTGCAGGTTTAAGTGCCGCTGTGTTTTCAAGTGGTAAAACAAAAATCTTTTCAAAAGAAGTTTCAGGTTTAGCAGCAAGATTAGCTAACGGTTTAAAAGCAGGTGGCTTATGGGGCGCAGCTCTTGGTGCTATCGGTTTGTTAGGCGTTGCAAAAGCAGAATTAACAAAAGCTTCTCCTGAAGTTCGTAAGTTTGATGCAGAACATCCGTTCTTATCT
>USJT01000294.1 GCA_900555175.1 uncultured bacterium | reverse complement strand
ACATCCATTCAATCAAATATTTACTTATTTTTCAACTATATCAGAATCTCTTTTGTTGGCTATCCCAAAAGGTATATGTACTGCAGGTATATCTTCTAAATGATCTAAATGTATCATCTGGTCGTCAAAGAAAATATGTGGTTTTAAAATATTTAGTATTCGAGTTTTATCTATTCCTCCGAGAAAGAATACATCATCTACTTCAATATTTAGGCTCTTTAATCTAGTTACGTCACGTTTCTTGCAGTAATTATAGCTGTACTAAGAATTTTCTTGTAATTAGGATTCTTGTCTACTTGTGCATTTTCAAGGCGTTGGAAAAATGATATTTTTTGCAATAGTGTTCCTATCGGTCCTTCTGATAATGGATTGGAGCAAGTTCTAGTTCATGATGATGATAAACGGACATATTTCCTTTATTTTCTTTATAAAATTGTTCCGAAGAATCATCAGCTATTACTCCATCAAAATCAAATCCAAGACGAAGTTGTGTATCATTTTCATCATCTATAACTTTAGTATCTAGAACAGTACCTGCAGCAAAACCTGCAGATATTGCTTTTTCTGTATCTTCTGGATTTGCAGATAAAAATAATGATGCATTGAAGGCTGGTAAATATTGAAAATTACTTTTTCCTGAAGAAAAACAAGCTCGAGAGATGTCCAAATTATAATGTGCAATACTACGGAATGCTCTTAATCCTGATTCTGGACTATTTTTTGAAAATATAACTACTTCAATAGGTTTATCTTCTGGGAAAGAATTATTTAAATTCAAGATACGTTTGATGAAAGGGAATGCAACTCCCTTTCCTAGTGGATAGTTAATAATCCGTTCTTGATATTTTCTGTAAGCATCAATGCCTTTTACACGATATATACTATCAGATTCTTCCATATCAAACAAAGCACTAGTTGATACGGCAATTACAAGTTTTTTCTCTATAGGATATGGCATATTTTAGTTATTATATTAAATGTGTTATATTAATTTTTTATATTTATCCCCCATAAAAACAATTGTAATACTATTAGATTACTGATATCAAAAGTAATAGACATCTTTATACCATTGCATCCATTCTTGCAGGTCATGATTTAGTTTATATACAATGTTCAACACATCATAGTTGGTAAAACAACTGAACATTCTATTTCCACAGATCAATGCTTTGTATTTATTGATTGACTTGTCTAACATTGTGCTTTTTGCATGATGGCATACCGAAAAAGTTACCATACTATATATTCCAGTTTCCTGTAAGGCTAAAGCAAGTATCTGATTGCGCCATAGTTGGTTAAGTCCATCCTTGAAAGGACAACCTTCGATACCAATTGAGCCTTTGAATATATCTAGGTTTCTTTTTAGAGTATCCCAATATTTATATCCTATCATGTGATAATAGCATTTCTGAGGCTCTTTGGTTATACTAATGAGATTATATTGAGTACAATTAGTCTTTAATTTATTAGCTTTACTTTTATATGCTCCGCATATTGTAAATTCTTTCTCGCTAAGTTTATGTTCAATTAGCCATAGGCATAATTTGCCTTCTATGTTATAGTAAGCAATGGCTACGTCTGCGTCAGTTCCGGCTGATTGGGAATGATCGTTTAAGACGCCTGCTCCTTGTTTAATATCTTGGCCCCAATATTCAAAACAGAATCCGTGAAATAGTTTATCTCTAGCTATCTTACTGAAATTTGAGGGACATCCGGGGATCATTGGTAATATACGATCAACATCTTTAGAAAGGAGTAAAGGCATAAACAGATTAATACAGGCTGTTTGAGAACTTACTGCATGATATGCAAACTTATGTAGTTTATAAGCAAAATTACTCCGTTGCATTTCCTCCCAAACAGGTATGATTGGTCCATATATCATTGTCGGAATAGTTGTATCGTTTGGGAAAATAGCATCGTATTCATGCCCTTTATACATGCCTCTTTCTGTAGTAATATTTTTACGCTTCCAGTCTATGATATGGACATAAATAGCTTTTTGTTCCAAGGTTAGATTGCTGGGAAGATAGTATTTTACTCCGTTGATTGTTTTTTCCATCTGACAATTATCATTTATAACCATTATATTATCTCT
>USJT01000293.1 GCA_900555175.1 uncultured bacterium | reverse complement strand
ATCGTAGTATAATTATACATTTTAGCCTCCTATGAATATACAAACGGAGGTCCGTTCTTGATTTCAAATAATATATTATCTGCAATAACTTTTAATTCTTCTTTAGGTTTGTTATTTCTTGCTTGTTTATAAAATTCTTCAACAAGCGGTTGAATTGCAGCTTCTTTTTTTGATTTGAAGTTTCTTAATTCCGTTGATACTAAGCGTTTTTGCAAATCAACTTCTGTTTGAGCATTAAGCTTTTTCACTTGAACTTCTTTAATTGCATCTCCTGTAAGTTTCCCGCCATAGCTTATTGCCGTAACACCTGTTATACCAAAGAATAATTGCTTGAATTGTGTGTTATCGGTATCTAAAAGCCAGTTGTAGAAAAATGCTCTGTAATCATCAACGTGTGAATAGAAGGTTGGTTTTGGTGTTCCGTCACCACCTATTGTTTCATTTACTTTTGTTGTTGATGTTTTTGCTTTTTTGATTAACTTTTGAGCAAATTCATTTACTTCATTTTTATCCCAGTTAAGATTTTTCAAGTAACTGTTAATGGTATCTTCATTTGCATCTATTGATTGGAAATATGCTTCCAAAAGTTTTTTATCAGTATCCTTTGTTTTGTTTGTAGAATTTTTTACAATATTTTTTATAAGGTCTTTTTTATTTTCTACATAATTTTCTAGTAAGCTTTTACTTTTGCTAAGGTTTTTGAGCGATATATAGCCTAGCCCAACGATTGCGGCAACGGTTCCTGCTCCGAGCAGGAAGTAGTTAAGAGTGTTATTCTTTTTGTTTTTATCTGGAATTGGTGAGTTTGAGCCTTTAAAATTCAGGTGCTTTCCAAAATTTGGTAATATTTTTTCTTTGTCATCAGATAAATATTTGCTGAATTCTTGAGCTTTTTCAGAAAGCATACTTCTTGTTATTTGAATTTTCCCTGCAAATGATTGTGTTTCAATATCTATAAGCTGCTCTTGCATATTTTTTTGAATATCTGCTTCACGTTTTTTTACCCAAACATCTTTAAAACCGTCAAAGAAGGTTTTTCCCATAAATGCCATTGCACTAAGGGTTAAAACCCCTACTCCGGCAAGAATCGTTTTTCTTGTAGGGCTTTGAATCATTTGGTATAAAGCTTGATGAGTTTCTTCGTTTATTGCAACATTTCTTGTTGTTGCAGGAAGTCTTTTTTCATTTGAAATTTTTAGATTAATTTTCGTATTACGTCTTACGAATGCCGAAAGTAGTGCAATTGCTCCCATAACTCCTGTTGCGATTGCACTTATCGGAACTATGCTTTTTTCAGGTGAGTTGCTGTATTCATATAATTTTTGAGGCATTTTGGTATTTTTAGAAATTACTAGAGTGTCGCAGGTGTCTTCCAAGTTTATGGAAGAATCCGGTTTTATAAAATTATTTACAAGAACACCTTCTTTAGTTTCGATATTTGCACGTTTTTGTGTTGTTGTTAAATTCTTTTGCTGTCTTAAAGTTTCACCGTCTCTAAGCGGACTGATTGTCATTTTCGTCTAAATCCTTTTCGTCTTGAGTAAGCTTTTTGTATAAATCGTGTATAAACGTTCTTAATTCAAAAGCTTTTTTAGTTTCATCAATTTGTTTGTCGTTATTGTCTGTGTCTGTTGGTTGGAATATTGAAAATAGCGATTTTACTTTCTTTTTCAAATCCTTAAAAGCTTCTGAGATTTTCTTTTCGATAGAGGCTTTTAATTCTCCGACCATTGCTGTTAATTTGTCAGATATATCCGCCAATTTTTGTTGAATTGTTTGAATTGTATTTGAGATAGTTGTCGGAAGATTTGCTATTGTCCTTGCAATTCCGCCAAGAACCGTATTTAATACAAAGTTGATCGGTTTTGCAATTATTTTTGGTGTGTTTTGAGTGAAGAATTGTGCTATGTTTGCAAGTCTTTGGCTAGAACTTATTAAAGCATTTTGAAAGGCTTGAACATTTTGAGCAAATTTTTGAGCATCTTCTGCACGTTGCTGTTTTGCATTCTGTTGAGCTTTTAAAAATGCACCTATTGCTGCACATTCATTCCAACTCATTTCACCTGGTTTTGCGGAAAAATCTGCCTTTTTCATTCCGCCACCGCCACCCAT
>USJT01000292.1 GCA_900555175.1 uncultured bacterium | reverse complement strand
AATGTGGCAAAGTTTTGCCAGTTTTTTAAAACGTCCTCATTCATTGTCTTTCCCCCTTTCTTATTAAATTTTGAGGATTTTGTAACAATCAGAGGACTACAGGCTTCCCTTTCCCAAATTTTTATATTATAATATTTGTACGAAAATTAATTTGTGGAGGTAGCCTGTAGGTTGCCTCTTTTTGTTATGTTTTTATTATTTACAAAAAATTTTATTTTGTAAATATAGATACCTTGAAAATGCTTACTATAATTGAAATATTGCCAAATTTATATATCGTCAAAAGTAAGTCTAAAAATATAAAAGCACAATAATATCGGAGCATACACAATAGAAAATTTTTATTTGAATTCATTCAAATGAAAAAGCAATAAAATCAGGTATTTCAGCCCAACTAGGTTGAAATAGACAAAAATAAATGTTTTTAGTCATTTGTAAAATTTTATGAAGCTGGCTTAAAACTTGTAAAATAATAACCATCTTTTACGCTGATGAGCATGTCAAAATAACGTTCAAAATCAAAGTCTTGATAAGAGAATTTCGTATTAAAACCGTCAACCTTTTCATAAACAGTAGAGGGGTAACGGTCAGTAACAACCCATTCGTTGCCTTCTAACGGAATGAACTTTGGGGCAACATCTTTTAGTTTCTTTTTTATCTTGCTTTTTATTCTGTAAGATAAAATTTGTCTTAACTCCGGCTTGCATTCGGATTTTATTTGTTTCATTAATTTTTCTGCTTTTACACGTTCACCTTTTTTAGTTAAAATTGCTTTCAGAAATTTATATTCCTGAGCATTCAAAGTTGTTGTAGTGCCGAAAAAGAATACAGCATATTTTCGAGGGTCAAGAAGCAGCTCATGCTTCATGTACAAATCTTCCAATTCATCTTTGCTTGCTGTATATAATTTTACTTCGAGCCATGTAGGATGTTCTTTGTAAGTCATAACGGTATTCCTCACTCTAATTTTACACAAAATTAACTATACAGCAATAGCTATTTATATTTTTATAATTATATACTGTTCAGCACATCAGACAGATACGCCTTATAATACTCTCTTAACTCAGCAGGCTTTTGGATTTTTACATTACAGCCCCATTTGAAAAGTTCCTGACATATTGCATAAGTTCCGCCTGATGTAAATTTCACCTGTATATTTCCGGTTTCAAGCCGTTTCACCTTCTGTGTCGGATGAAAATGGTAGTTCAAAACATCTTCTGCAACGGATTTATCAAATTCAAGTGTTATGTTTAAAGGCTTTTCCTGATAAACTCCGAATGAGTTGTTGCAATAATCAGTCAGTGAAAAGTTTTCGTCTTTTTCAAAATATTCATCTAAGATAGTCAGTTTGCTGATTTTATCGACTTTGTACTGCCTTAAAGCGTTCACATACTCGTTAAATCCGACTAAATAATATTTATCAGCAATAACAAGCCCATAAGGATTAAGTGTAATAGTCTTTGTTTCACTATTTATCGGGTAATCAAATTTAATCTTTTTAAATGCAAGCATGGCTGACCTTAATTGATATAAAATTTTCGGGTCTGCTTTCGCTCTTGAATACTGCCTTACTGCAAAGCCTTCTGATTCCAAAATTGCTGAAACATCTGTATCAAGAGTTCTCAAATTCTTTTGAGGTGTCAAAGCCTTAATTTTTGCAACAAGTTCATCAAGCTTTTTTTGTTTGTTTTCATCGGTTGACAAGCCTTTTAAGTATTCAAGGTTTGCAAAATCATCCGCAGTAAAAGATATTAAAGCATTCATTGTGCCTTTTACAAACCGTTTTTTCTTGTCAGATGTCGGAACTTCCTCAATCTTTTCGGGAAATAAGTCAAATAAAAGAGCCTTCATTCTTTCTGCTGAACGTCTTGAACATTCAAAATGCTCTTGAATATCGTCAATGCATAATCCGCAATAACTGTTCTGAAACATCATTGCAAGTTCTATTATTTCTTCTGCTTTGTTTAGTCTTGACATTTTACCCTCACAAGTTTTAGACCTTATGATAATATAATAAAGCACAACTACGACAAAATGGGTCATAGTTGTGCTTTTTATTGATTTTATTTGCAAAATTCGTTTAGAGCGTCTCGTAATCCGTCTATATAAACTGCTTGTATCTCATTTAGTTTGTTT
>USJT01000291.1 GCA_900555175.1 uncultured bacterium | reverse complement strand
GTCATCAAAAGACCGCCATCGCCCATACCACCTAAGTTTTTAGTAGGATAGAAACTTAAGCAACCAAAGTCGCCGAATGTACCAACCATTTTACCTTTATACAAAGCACCAATAGCTTGGCAACAATCTTCAACAACGTGTAAATTATGTTTTTTAGCAACTGCCATAATAGTATCCATATCACAAGGTTGACCGTATAAATGAACAGGAATAATTGCTTTTGTTCTTGGAGTAATTGCAGCTTCTAATTTTGAAGCATCCAAGTTAAATGTATCTTTATCGATATCAACAAAAACAGGTTTTGCGCCAACAATACCGATAGCTTCAGTAGTAGCAACAAATGTAAATGCAACAGTAACTACTTCATCACCTTTACCGATATCTAATGCACGTAATGCAACATGCAAAGCATCTGTACCTGAGTTTAAGCCTACTGTATAATTACATCCGAAAAAATCTGCCATTTCTTTTTCAAAAGCTTTACAATTTTGTCCAAGGATATAAGATCCTGAACGTAAAACTTCGCATACAGCTTTTTCAACTTCTGAGCCAATAGTTGCATATTGACGTTTTGAATCAAAAATAGGTATCATATTTCTCTCCTTTTCATGCCATTCAAATATAGCCTATAATAATAGTTTACCACAGGAAATCCATGTCTTTATATAAGCTTAACATTCATAAACTTTTGTATTATCAAGACTTGCAGATAATATTGCAACCATAGTCCAAAATACGAACTGAATTTGCGGTCTGAAAAATACCGTATCAACAAGTCCATGAATACATACAGCGATTATAGAAATTACTGCTGCAGCAACAATAATAACAGATTTTGTATCAGCAGATTTTAATATAAAATTAATTCCATTCTTTATTAAAGTTATCAAAAATCCGACAAATGCTATTAATGCAAAAATACCGCTTTCAACTGCAATTTCCAAAAATATATTGTAAGCACTTAATGCATCAAAACCTGTTTTCATATACAAACCATATATTTCACGGAAATTTTGGTTTCCGACACCAATACCTAAAAGCCAGTTATCTTTAAACATTTGCAAAGATGAATGGTAAACATTAAATCTGAAAGAATTTGATGAATCCTGTCTCATAGCAAATATTGATAAAACCCTTGTTCTTAAAGAAGAAACAAAAATTAAAACAGAAGTTGCAAAAGCAATTATTGCGCCTAAAACTGACAAATAAATTTGTTTATAATTTTGCCACAAATATTTAGCTGAAACCGCAAACATTCCGACCATAATAACCATCATTCCGATATATGATCCGCGACATCCTGTTAAAAACAATGTTAATGAAGAAAATAATGCCAAAACTATCCATATCAATGAATATTTATATTTCTTATCAACTAAATAAGTCGCAGCCAATCCATACAAAGCAGGAATTCCTGCAACAAAATATCCACCGAGCAAATTCGGATTATAAGGTTTCAATGTCCCGTAAACTCTTGTCATTACATCTTCAGGATTAATATTTGAAACATCTTGCCAAGTTGAGATTTCATCAACCTGAGCAAAATTTTGCAAAAATCCGGTAACAGCTTCAAAGCTTATACATAACCCAATTGTTCCTAATATAAAAGGAATTTTATCCTTATTATTTTTTAAAAATTGAGCTACTGAAAAATAAAATCCAAGATATGTAAATGTTTTGAAAAAACCTTTTAAACTCAAATGAAACAAAGTAGATCCTGCAAGGCTTATAATAACAATCATAAAATAACCCCCCAACCATAATTCAAAACTTTTACAACTCAATTTTTCATCAGGTTTTGTCATTACCTTTATAAGAGTTAAGAAAAAGGTAATAAGTGCGATAAACCCGATTACATCTGATGACGCAACTGTTGATAATAAAAATACAACAATTATTGAGCCAAAGATTAATTTATCTATATTTTGTAAAAATACACTGTTATTATATAAATATTCTGTTTTTTCTTGAGTAAATTTTATTAAACTATTAAACATCGTCATTCGCTTCTAATGCACTATTTAATTTTTCATCATCGCTTACAGGCATAACCTTTAAGTCAGAAACAGTACCGTTAAATTTGTAATCTTTTCCTTCCAAAGTAATAGGCAAGCCCATTTTAATTTTGTTACCGCCGACA
>USJT01000290.1 GCA_900555175.1 uncultured bacterium | reverse complement strand
TTGAAAATAGTCTATATGGGTGGGATTTTATAGAATATTGAATTTTATTAGATTAAATGTTAACAAATGTAACGAGAAATTATGCTTTCTGAAATTGGGCTTGTCCAAAATTTTTTATATATATAAGAGAACTAAAAAAAAGAGGACGAGAGATAAGGCTATTTCTAATATTCATGAAACACTTTTGATGTACACTAAACAAAAAGCTTTAATCAACGATAAGCTTACAACAAATATGATGGATTCATTGAATGCCTCTAAGCAGGTGGCTGAAAATCAGGCAAAATATAATGATAAAGTTGATGAAATTTATTACAATTATTATGAGTCTGATCCTGAAACTTATGAAATGCTTTCAGAACAATGTGACAACGAACATGAACTTGAGCTTGCTAATTTGAATTCTTGGGAACAAGAATTAGAGCTTGAGAAAAATAATCTTGAAACTCAGTTGAATGAAATTACTACATTTGAATCAAGCTGGACTAAGATGCTTCAAACTAATATTAAAAATGATTTTTCATACGGCGGTGTTCAACAGTAGTAAAATCAATAAAAATTTTCTTCAAAAGCAGTCATTTGACTGCTTTTTTGTTGTATTATATTTTTATGTTAAATAATGGTGAAAAATTAGGTGCATTTATTGTACCAACAGGAATTGGCGCATCTATTGGCGGTTATGCAGGAGATGCAAGTTGTTATGCTAAGAAATTTGCTAAAATATCTAACTTGATTGTTAATCCAAATGTAGTAAACGCAGGGTGCTTTTCAGGTATTACGGAAAATATGCTTTATGTTGAAGGATATTCTATTGATGAATTCTTTAAAGGAAATATAAATTTGTTGCCTTCTGAACATAACAAAATAGGTATTGTGTTTGATAGAGCAATTCCTCAAGATGTTTTGCAAATTCATATTAATACGATGAATGCTGTTAAATGTGTATATGGTATTGATGTGGCATTTTATGAAGTTACGGATGAAAATGTCGGGGTTGGATTTAATGTTGAAGAAAGCGGAATCTCAACCGGATATGTTGAAAATCCAAATACTTTGTTAAGGACATCTAAAAAGCTTTTGGACAAAGGTTGTGAGGCTATTGCGCTTGTTTGTCTGTTTGATGAACCGGAAAGTGACAACCCTGATTATTCAAAAGGTATTGGAGTTGATCCTGTTGGCGGTGTTGAAGCTATTCTATCGCATTATATCTCAAAAGAGTTGAATGTTCCTTGTGCTCATTCACCTGCTTTTGTTGATTATCAAATATCATCAGATATTGTAGATGCACGTGCAGCATCTGAATATATTACTCCTACTTTTTTGCCATGTATTTTGATAGGGTTGGATAAAGCTCCAAAATTATGCGAGTATGGTGGAATATCTGTTGAAAATTTAGATTATCTTATAATGCCTTATGATGCTTTGGGCTCTGTCCCTGTCTTTGAGGCTCTAAAACGCAATATTCCTGTGTTTGCAGTTAAAGAAAATGTAACAGCTTTAAATATTACTCCTGATAAAATAAATTCATCTGTTATAGAAGTTCCTGATTACAATGTTTGTTTGAATTATATAATAAATAAATTAGACACTCTTTAATATCGGAGCTTTCTTTAATTTGTAGAATAATTCTGATGCTGTTTTAAAGTTTTCAGGATTTGAACTTACAAAGAATTTTTCATATTCAAATTTGTTGTTTAATAAACCGTTGTTTTGCAAATCTTGTTTTATATTTTCTGCAAAATAAACGGATGGATCTATAAATTTTTCTTCAGCTTCAAATCTTTTTAAGATGCTCATAAGATAAGGATAATGAGTGCAACCTAATACAATTTTATCAGGGTTGAATTTTTGAGCCTGTTCTAATATATTTTTTACTTCGTTAATGCTTTCAATATGGTTAATTCTATGTTCTTCAACAATTTTAACCCAGCCTGGGGCAGGAATTTCAAATACTTCTATATCTTTATTGTATTTTGCAATTTCTTTAGAATACGCATGTGCATTAATGGTTGCCGGTGTTGCAATAATACAAAGTCTTTTTAGATTTTCTAATTTTGCAAGAGTTGCACTGACAGATTGAATTATCGGGTAAATTTTGAATTTATATCTGTCTTTTAATTTTTCGTAAGTTATGGCAGATGTTGTATTGCAAGCCA
>USJT01000289.1 GCA_900555175.1 uncultured bacterium | reverse complement strand
GTCCGTCAGAAGTTTTTGGAATTCCTGTTTCCTTACTCAATGTCAAAGCAACAAGATTACAATCATTTTCTAAAGCCAAATCTATCATATTGCTCAACTTCGGCTCATCTGATGAAGTGCTGTTTAAAAACATTTTGCGCTTACATACTTCAACCCCGCTTTTCATCTCTTCAAAATTTGAAGTATCAAACGAAATATTCAAATCCGATTTACTCTCGACAAGCTCAACAAGCCAAGGCAAAATTCCCTGCAAATTTCCCTTTGCAGGTCCTACATTCAAATCAGCATAATCCATATTGGATTGAATTTTCAAAAGCTCAGATATAAAATTTTCATCACGATTTGTAAGAGCTTCTCTTACCGATTTTGAAATAACGTGGATATTTTCACCTATTAAAATCATAAATAAAGTTTATCACAAAATAAAAATTTTAAAATATTAAAAATTACTCCAAATACTTTCGTGTCATAAGCACATTCCCGTACTCATCAAACGCCTTATCTCTAAGCCAATGTGCAATAAGTTTTCCATCAGGAGAATAAATAAAAGTTTCCTCTCTTGAAGGTCTAAGACTCATATTAACCAATTTCCCCGAAGGTGTATATTTGTAAGCTTTATAAGGATATTCAACTCCATCCTTTTTCTCAATATAAATAAGTTCACCATTCTTTGAATAATACCAAACATAATACTTGTTGTTATTATACATAACAGCATAAGTAGAATCAGAGAAAAAAGCCAAAACTCTATCTTTTAATTCAACATTTCCTTTTAATGAATATTTTAAGTTGTCAAAATTATTAGTATCTTTAATATTTTTTGCAACCTCAAAAGGATCAACCTTTTTAATCGGAGTTTGTAACATTTCATCTCTCGCAGATTGCACATTATAATTTACTCCGCCCGTTAACAGAGTTTCTGAAAAAACAGGGGTTACAAAGTTAAATATTACAAAAAATAACAACAAATATTTAATCATACAGAAAAGTATTTAATGATTATCCCGACAAATGTCAAGGTAATCCTTAAAACTACACTCTCGGGTAATTGCAAAAACATATAAATACAGATTTAATATAATTAAATCTTTTTCATACTTCCAGCTATTCTTAATTCCAACGGAGCTTTATCACCTCAATAGGAATTTTCAATTCGGTTTGAAAATTTTTATCAGAGAATTTGGCTCCTTTTTTTTTATTATTACAATTATTTTTATTTTTAAATATTTGGGTATTGCATAAATTTATTGGTTTATTTAAAATTCATATATTACTATCAAAAGTGTAAGGAATTTATATGAAAAAATCTGTTTTAATCTTAATGGCGCTATTCACCTGTTTATCGTGTTTTGCAGGCGAAATGAATCCTGTTTTAACCAATACTGAACTTTTATATTCACCAAAAGAAAAAATATTTTCAGTCGGGAAAGCTTCCGGTAATCAAATTCAACTTTCCAAACACACCTCAACAGGAACAGGAAATTACTCAATATACACATACAATAACAAAAAAATAATGCTCGGTTCAAACTACGAATTTTTATTTGAAGGGCGTTTAATCTCTTGTCATAATGCTGATTTGAAACTTTTTGAAGTAGTTTATAACGGCAAAAACTTTGAGGAAAAACAATTAACGAATGCGCAAATTCAAACAATTTTTCCTGATGCGGAAATCATAAAAATTTCTCAATTTAATCAAGATAAGAAATTGACAGTGAAAAAACATTTCTTGGAAAAGAAAGATTTTTTGTTGTTAAATGATACTGACAAATATTTTCATAAATATTCATTCCACCCTCAAAGTGTAAAATTCACTCCCGTTGCAGGACTTTTCAAAGCTTCAACAATCGGGAAAATTACATTCTCACACTTTGATGCAGACAAATATACAATCTATGTAAAAAATAATTTTGGAAAACAAAAATAATGATAAACTCTATCTCTCCAAACACAATTTCACAAAACAACAGAAAAACCCGCAAAAATCTAGTATCTAAAACAGGCTATGCAGCAGCAGGTTTTGGGACTATTTGTGCAATTACAGGGCTGAAACAAGTAAAATTTGCACATAAAATGAAGGTTCATAAACTTAGCGCAATACTTGCAGGTATTGCAACAGCAATGCATATAGGCATTATAAAAGGGTATAATAAAATTTTTCAAA
>USJT01000288.1 GCA_900555175.1 uncultured bacterium | reverse complement strand
AATATGAAAGAAAAATCGGTATTCAATAAGCATTATTGTACTACAAAGCAAGTAAAGGTGCGTGACTTTTTATGGAAATAAATTATGATCTTCTTCCAAAACAGAAAACTCAAAAACATAATTTAGGGGTAGAGATTGATCTCTACCCTTATGCTACTGAACTATATGAAGAATTAGATAAAATGGGAATCATTGAGCGTATCAAAGAAATTCCTCAATTAGGTGTTATAAAAGTGAAAAAGAAACTTGCAAAAACAAGATTTGATTATGTGATGTTGCAGTTATATTTGCACAAACTAATCAAAAATCGTCTGCAAGGGGATTTGCGTTACACTTATAACAACTACATAAACTCAAAAGAATTTAGAGAAGATTATGTTTACCCCGATAAGAAGAATAAACCTTCTATGGGTGATATTTTTCAATTACTTACCATCATATATAATGTGGGGCATTTTTATAACACATTTACTGCTTCTCGTGCTATTACTATGATAGCTCAAGAAGATAGCGATTTTCGCAATTTGGTTGTTAATGCTTGTACAGAAGAACGATATCAGAATGTTGCTAAAACAATATTAGAAAGTAAAAATTATCAAAGATTACATTTGTTGAATTCAATTCTTGTATTGGAGCATTGTAATAAATCGAAGCAATCTGTATCAGTCGCTTTAGAAATTTTATATGCATATATAAATGAACAATTATTATCGGAAGAAAGCAAACTAAGATATGCGTTTGCGATATTTAGAAATGTGAGGACTGTTTCATATATGGCATATGATTTACAGATAGCAGAAACACCGTTGACAATTGATTTGTGTAATGAAAAGGCAATGGTGTTATTGTTAAAAGAGTTATTGTCTGAATATAACAATAATCAATCTTCAAATCATTTAGTCGGTTCTATTACTAAGCTTTTGGATGATACTGTATACAACGAAAATTCAAATGCTATTTGCTATTATAAAATATCAAGAAAAATGGTTTCTTTGCTGACAAAAAAGCTGGATTGCACTGATGTAAATTACTATAACGATTTATTTATAAATAAGTTTAGTATTTTGAATCAAGTACATACTCATAAAAGGGATTACGTACAATCACAGATATTAAAGTTGACCTTTACGTCAGAGCAAAGGGTGATATCAGAGCCATTGTTATATGAATTAGAAAAAATCAATAATACCCGTGTGGGTTACTATGATAGACATTCCGGTGAGCAAACAATCCTTGTTTCTATAAAGCGTAATTGTAATTCTGATGACAAAAGATATGCTGCTTATAAAACATTAAAATGTACTGTTAATTATCTTCGTAGAATTTCAAATATTTCTTCCTGCGACTCAAGATTTCTTTTGGCAGTAAAATTTTTCTTGTTTTATTTATTTGATGAGAATCCTGTGGTAATTAAACCTACTATAAACAGAGATATATGTGTTGTGTGTACACGAGGGAAAAATACAAGAATAAAAGAATTACAGTCATTGTTGAAATCTTCAATTGGAAATGAAGATGAGAATCACGAAGTTAAATTTCTATTAAGTCAGATTATTAACGATTCAATTAATGACACAACAATCACAATTCCAGCAAGTATTATTGTATATCAAAAAGATGCAGTAGGACGAAAATTAAGTGAATTTGATGGTTTGATTATTCACCCAATGAGAAAATCAAATCAAGTTATTTTCTTGGAGGCTAAGAACAGAGATAAAAAGCCTAGTTTTGGCAAAAAGTGTCTTATTGAAAAATTTGATAAATTTTCATTTAAATATGTGCCAGATAGCATTAAGGTTGTTGACCATGATGCATTTTGGAAATATTCGATTAAATAACCTTATCTAGAAAAGAATGTCATTTTATTCAAATCCAATAGGTTGTCAGATAAGTTCAAGTTTTACAATTTAATACTTATATTCACAAAGCAGTTAGTCTACATGATTGATTGCTTTTCTTATACCCAAAGAAAGGAGTTTATATGAAAGTATGGAAAAAATCTAAAGGTAACAGGATTCGTGCCAGTGACAAATCGCTGGTCTATCACTTCTGTATCGGCTGGCTGTTGCTCCTGTTCGTTGAGGTGTTCTTGTTATTGAATCTGCGACAGATTCTTGTTACAGACTGGAAAGATTTTAACCTGCTCCATGCTGGAATTACTTGGACTGCCTACAATTCCATTACGGTTCTGATAGCGACTGGTGTTTGTGCATTGGTCGCTTTTCTCTACT
>USJT01000287.1 GCA_900555175.1 uncultured bacterium | reverse complement strand
AGCCGATTAAGAATTTGAAGTCTTCATCTTGGGATGATGACGAAGTTATGGCTGTTAGTGATAAAAAACCTACTTTAGAAAGTTATATGTATACTTCTACCGCAAAATATGATTTAAGCGATTCAAATGATTTTATCATGGTAGATTATCCTGAACGTAAAGAGTTATCTTCTTTAGAAGAAAAAACTTTGCTAGGACAGAAATTATTAAATGCAAGAGAAATTGTACAAGACATGGATAAACGAGTTGCAAATAAAGCTTATGAAGCTCAACAGTTAGCAGAAAAAAAAGCTCGTATTGATGCTAAAGCTAAAGAATTACAAGATTTATACGGTTAATATATAAATGTAAATAAAAAAAAGACCGATTATTATCGGCCTTTTTTTATTATTAATTTTGCGGTTTAACGATTGATAAAACGTAATTGTTGTTGAAATATTTATTTGCGACTTCTATAATATCTGATTCTGTAACGCTGTTTATCAATTGAGCATACTTGTCATCAAATTGATATCCTCTGCCTGATGCTTCAAACCAGCCTATTGTGGTTGCTTTATCGAGGTTTGTTTCCTGACCTATAATGTAGTGGCCTAGAAGTTTGTCTTTTGCTTCTTGAAGCTCTTTTGTTCCGACAAATTCTGTTTTAAATCTGAACACTTCTTCTTTTAATCTTTTTTGCGCATAGTCAAGGTTTTCTGGATTAGTTCCAATATAAACAATGAATGCGCCCTTTAAAATGTTCGGAGAATATTGAGAACCTAGTTGATAAGCAAGCCCGTCTTTATCTCTAAGATTTTTGAATAATCTTGAACTCATTCCGTCACCTAGCATTGAATCTATAACCTGTAAAGTTGCGTAATCTTTGCGGTTTAATACTCCTGCGGTTTGCCAGCCCATTATAATCCAATCTGTTTTAAGATCTTTGATTTTTGAGGTTGCTGTTTTAGCTTGAGAAATAGAAGGGATTGAATGCTTTGAATAGTCAAACTTTTCACCTTTTTTATTGTTAAAGATTTTTGTAAATTCATTTATTGTTTTTTCTTTATCAACATTTCCGTTAATTGATATTACGACATTTTGCGGGAAGAAGGCTTTTTCGTAATATGCTTTTATATCGTCTTGTGTAATTTGCGGCAAAGTTTTTGCAAGAACTTTGTCGGAATTTGAATATGGCGTATTTTCAAAAATAAGTGTTTTGTAATTGTCTACTGCAACATTTAGCGGTATATCTTTACTTTTTTTGATTGTATTAAGTATATCTGTTCTTGATTTTTCTATTTCGTAATCATCAAGGGTTGCGTTATTGATAATTTCATTTAATATTTCAAGAGTTTTTGCATATTCGTTTTTAGTTGTAAGCACAGTAATAGAGAAGCTATCAGCTTTTGCAGACGGAACAATTTTTATCCCGTTATCTTCAAGAAGTTCTGCAAGTTCAAGTGAGGAATATTTTTTAGTCCCTTTTGTTAGAACTGATGCTGTTAAATCTGCTGTTCCGGGGATTGTTTCCGTAAATTCTCCGCCTTTTGAAAATATGCTTATTGCAACAATATCGTTAACCTTGTTTGGTGTAAGTAGTAATGTTGCTCCGTTTGAAAGCTCATATTTTTGTGTGTTTTCATTTTCGCTTATGAGTTTTGCAGGAGTTGAAGTTTTTTCTGTTGTGTTTGAAATTTGTACTTCTTTGTTTGATTGTGGCAATACAATAGATACTGCACTTTTGTCTTTGCCTAAATATTTGTTGGCAACTCTTTTGACATCATTTGTCGTAACTTTTTTGATGTTGTCAATGTAATTGTCGTAATATTTTATGTCGCCTGTTGTTACAAATGTATAGCCAATTTCGCTTGCGATATTTGAAATTGATTCTCTTTCATAATATGTATCTCTTTCTATGATATTTTTTGCAAGGTTTAATTGATCTTCTGTAACGCCGTTTTTCTGTACATTTGCTATTTCTTCAAATATGTTATCTTCAAGTTTTTGGCATTTATCAGGAGTGAAGTTTGCTGAGATATAGAAAATTCCGTCATCTCTAAACCCTGAATTTGCTGCACCAATTGAATAAGCAAGTTGTTTTTGCTCTTTTATGGTTCTGTAAAATATTGAAGACCGCCCATCCCCAAGAATTGTTGAAAGAACATCAAGTGCATAAGAATCTTTGTCATCAACATCTGTTCCTCTAAATCCGATTAACATATAGCCTGATTGAGTGTCTGGGTATGCTACTTTTTT
>USJT01000286.1 GCA_900555175.1 uncultured bacterium | reverse complement strand
TATTTTTATTATGATATATACCTATGTCAGAATTAGTCATAGTTGAAATAGCTGTAACTGCATATTCTGTTTTTGATTGTTATTTTTTTTTCAATAAGTTCATGTTTGTTGTTAGTATTGATTTTTTGAAGTTTATACTCAATCCCGCTCAGAAAATAAAACGGAGTATAAAGCACCTGTTGAAATTTCAAGGTCAAAGTGTCGCCCTGTATTACTTTTGCAGGAATTCCAAGCAGTGTTAATTGAATATATGCCATCATAAAGCTCATCTCGTCTATATCAATCGCTTCAACATACAAGTGTTTTTGATAATTAAAATTATGTTCTTTCATGGTTTCAGCAAAAGCAATAATCATTCCGCCACTTCCGCAACAAGGTTCTGAAAGTGTTATCAGGTGATTATTCGCAATCTTTTGAGAAATTTCGAGTTCTGAGAAATTTATTTCTGCCATAAATTTACTTACTGTGTAAGGTGTCTCGTACTGACCAATAGAAGAATTGCCTAAATTCAAACGCATAAAAACTTCGCCTAAAAAGTCTTGATACTTTTCTTCCAGTGCCATAACTAAAAGAGCAAGCAGTTTTGAAAATTCTTCTGCTTGCTCTTTTGTATATTGTTTTATTGTTTGTAGGTATTTTTGTTCTAATTCATCACTTCTGTAAATCGCCTGTGCTAATGAACAGGTGCATAGTGTTAAAAAGTCTTTAAACACTATCGTTAAACTTCTTGAACGGTCTAATGATTGCAGTTTTGCCATAAATTCTTTTAAATAATCTATCTTTTCCATAAAAATACCTCTGCGAATACGAGATTAACACTCGTTGAACTTTCTTGAATTATATATATATTTATATTTAAAATACTGTTTCCGTTTAATCTCGTTTATTCTGGATTCAGCAATTCTGTTTTTATTATTCAAAAGTGTCTGAAATAGCCATTTTTATTATTATAATTGGAATAAAACACACTGTACATATTTGTTTTGACTGTGTTTTAAGGCTTTTTAACAATCAAATATCTTATGAATTTTGCTGTATAATCATAAAAGAGGTTAGTATGAGTGATAAAAAACATATAGGTACAAACTTTGATAGTTTTCTTGCTGAAGAAAATATTTTGCAAGAAGCAGAAATCATTGCAAAAAATCGTGTAAATGCATATATAATAGAACAACAAGCCAATAAGACTTCTGACGACAAACTTCCAAATAACGAGAATCAACAAATTACATAATTACTTTTTATTACAAAAAGAATTACATTAAAGATGATTGCTCTCATTATCTTTCAGACCACTTTTATTACTTTGTAATTTTGTAATACTAAAAATCTTAGAAAAAATAATAAATGAATAAATTGCAGAAGAACTTCTGTGAAATCTTTGGACTTTTAAATATATAAAATTATTTAAAAAGCTTTGAAAGTTTTATCTTGAATCATCTGGTAATCTCTCGATAAACATCAGGCTAAATGTTTTAAATTTTCTATCTGATTAAATATGCAAGTAGTATTTATGTCAGTTATTTTGTTGTATAATTCAGTTATAAAAAGTTCCAATGTCGTACAGTCAGCGGAGCCATAAAGGAGATGTCACAAGGCATCTCCTTTATTGTATATAAAAAGTAATTGAATTGAGCAAGTGTATTTGCTTGAAGCGCTGTAATTTCACGTCCGGATTGATTTGTACGGATAGATTGATATTTTTGGAAAGCCCGCTTTGTGTGGGCTTTTTTAGGTCGGAATTTTAAGTATTCCCAAAAAATCAAACTGCCGAACTGGACTTTTTTCGGACTGTACGGATAGATTGAGATTTTCTTAATATAGCTAAATTACGCACAGATTTTGAAGTGTTCGGATATAATAATTATTTTACTAAGGTCCAGTTTTGTAAATATTAAAGTATTTGTAAACGAATGGAACGAAAAATAAAAAATATGAAATTACTTATAATATATACTCTTTATATACATAGGAGACTATATATGGAAAATACCCCTGTTAATTTTAGAGAAATAAGAGTTTCATATAATAACACGAAAGCTGGGCGTTTTGCACTTGAATATTCTAGACAAAATATAAAAGGAGAAACAAGTTTTTCTAATACAGACCAAGTTATGTTTACATATTCTGCTCCTGTTGAAACTATAACAAATTGGTTTAAGAAAAAATAGTTTAAGGTATAAATTGTCATTAATTTTTAGAAAAATCAAACCTTGATTAAAAATGAGTTTTTTGTTAAAAAATGTAAACC
>USJT01000285.1 GCA_900555175.1 uncultured bacterium | reverse complement strand
CCAACACTCTACCTATTAATGAAAAAGAAAAGATTTTAAACACGGCACAAATATTAACTCACCCTATTTTTAAAGAAAGTGAACTCTTTCTTCCTGAAAAATGGCTGAAAAAAGTTTACCAACAAGCAAGAATTAACCCTAATATAAAAGGGAATTACATATACCCATTTGATCCAGAAGCAAAAGAAAAACTTATACTAATTTTATTAAATAAAATTTCTGATTTGGCAAAACAAGCTGAAAATCCTGCTGTTATGAAATTATGTAATTTAACAAAGGATAAGTTACTTGGAATACCTACACCTGTCAAATTTAGTAACAAAGCTTTCATTTACAAACTTTATGAAATACTTGAAAATGTAAAAGATGAAAGAATACTAAAAAAATGTGATAAATTAGTTAAACAGTTTCCAACATCTATAGATAACATGGATGCATTCATCGTAAAATATAAAAATGAAACAACCGATACAATAATTTCCAAACTACTGGCAGATTCTTTGGTAACTCTTGAACATATAACCCCAATACTGAGAAATACTTCAGATAAAGATATTAAAATCAAAAACAGTAGCTTGCCAAAATCCAGCAGAATTAAAAGGGGAAGTGACACTATAAATAACTGGGCACTTGCTCATTACTATTGTAATTTACAACATGGCAGCAACAACATTAAAAATGAAGAGTTTCCTTTTAGCAAAGAAGCAGGCGAAAAATATTTTGCAACCCTTGTAAAAGCCGTCAACCAAGGATTGTTATCCGCAAATGCAGTTATAAACATGGCAAAAAACTACTTTGAACAAACAGGAATAAAAATAAAATTAAGCGGAATGAAATATAATATTGAATAAATTATTACAAATTGTAAAATAAAATAATCAAAAAATTAAACTTTTACTCCAATAATTCCGATTAACAAAATGTACTTAGTTAAAAGGAATTAATTAGAATGACAGATACAGGTGCTTCATTTAACAGACCATATAAACCATTCGGGATGAATGTAAAAGTTCCGGAAATTGGGGAAAAGACATTAAAACTTGCTGAAGGGACTTTAGGCAATATTGTCAAAAACCCGACAGAACCTCTTTTCAAATTTCTGGAAGATAATGAAGAAGTATTCACAGGAGATATCAACTACAAAATTAACAAACTATATGCAGAAAGTTTTACCATAGGCTCAGCAATGAGAATGGAGGACGAAAAAATTAACGGAATGCCATCATCATTCGATATGCATTTCTAATAAATTCGCAACTAATTCTTCTTTTGTCTATATATATGATAGAAAAGCCCCTACAAGGGCTTTTTTATTATGTAAATTTAATTGTATTAATAGTTTGTCAAAACCTCAACTTTTTCTTGTTTGCGGTATAATAAAAAAGAACAATAGAAGTGTATAACAAATTGCGTCAGAAAAACGCACAGCTCGCGGAAAGTTCGCCACGAGCAAGAAAGGAAAATTATGGTACCTGAAACAAAAAAATTTGAGATTGAAATCGGCGGTAAAACAGTTACTGTTGAAACAGGTAAATATGCTCAATCAGCAAACGGTTCTGTTACTGTTAGATGCGGTGATACAATGCTTTTTGTTCATTGCTGCGTTTCTAAAGAACCAAGAGTTGGGATTGATTTCTTCCCACTATTAATCGATTATGAAGAAAGAATGTCTGCAATAGGACGTATCCCTGGCGGTTACAATCGTTCAGAAGGTAAAGCCGGTGATAAAGCTATCCTTATTTCAAGACTTATTGATAGACCAATTAGACCTCTGTTCCCTAAAGGATACAGAAATGATATACAAATTGTAGCTCAATTATTCAGCTACGACCAACAAAATCAACCTGATACACTTGCAATGTTAGGTGCATCTTGTGCATTAATGCTATCAGGAGCTCCTTTTGAAGGTCCTATCGGTGCAGTTAGAGTATCAAGAGATGAAAACGGCAATATGATTGCTAACCCTACTCACCAACAAGCTGATAAATCAGACTTAGACATTGTAGTTGCAGGTACTCATGATTCTGTAATTATGGTTGAAGCAGGATGCAAATTCGTTACTGAAGACGATATTATGAACGCTGTTGAATTTGCTCAAGTTGAAATCAGAAAACAATGTGAAGCTCAAGTTGCATTTATGAAAGAATGCGGTGTTGAAAAAGAAGAATTCGTAAATCCTTATGATACTTCTGAAATTAAAAAGATTATTGATGAAACAGCTCACGATATGATTTTTGATGCTTACCACCACTT
>USJT01000284.1 GCA_900555175.1 uncultured bacterium | reverse complement strand
CCCCTTCTTGGGGGCAAATTTCACACTTAACCTACTAGTTTCTTTCTACATTTTTCTACCAAATATGAGGAATCATTAATATAAATCTTTTATTAAGCTGCTTTGTTTAATGCCTTTTGTTTCAAATATTGAATTGGATCATAACCAGCTTTTTCAAGAGCATTTGCTAATTCAAGGTAATCTTTACCATAATAATTTTTACCATTGATTCTTATAACAAATTTACCATCGATATATTTTACATTTTCAGAAACTTCAGCTTTATCATCACCTAAAATTTCTCTCATATCGTTTTTAAATTCATCTTTTAACTCTTGAGTTTTTTTAGCTTCAGCTCTATCCTTTTCAGCTTTTTTGTTTGCTGCTTCAGCTTTTTTTTCATTTGATTTTTCTGTTGCTATATCTTTTTTTGCTTGTTGAGCTTCTGCTTTTGTAACTGCTTCATTAATTTTTTGAACAGAGTTGATAATAGCATCTTGATCTACAAAAGTATCATCAAGTTCATCGTAACAAACTGCAAACAAACCTGCAAGTTTATTTTTGATACCTAAGTCTTTAGCACGTTGATCAAGACAAGCTACAATGTTCCAAATCATATCCATGTTGTTTGAAGGGTTTGCGATTTTACAACCAACTTTATGATTTTTATTTAACGATGGGTTATATAAATGTTCTTCATTAAATAATGTTTCAATTAAGTTTGCATCACCAGTAATTGGTTGATATTGAGATTGCCATGTATTCAAAACTGTTGTTACATTATCTTTTGAAATTCTGTTAATACCTTTTTTGATTTTGTCATAATCTGTACCCCAACGATTACCAACAGAACCGTCATACATATCTTGACAAATATCTACTGCTAAATTTTCTTTTTCTTGTTGTTTTTTCTTAGCTTCTTCAGTAGCTGCTGCTCCTGCACCTTCTGTTGTATCATCTGCTGCCCCTGTTGCATCATCAGCATCATCAGCCGCTGTTGCATCAGAATTTTGACCATCAGCTTGTTCTGCTTCTGATGTTTCTTTTACTTCTTTCAAAACTTCTTGAGCAACTTTTGAAGCATTATCAACTACTTTTGAGATTTCACCTTGAATTGCTTCAATATCTTCAGGTTTACGTTCATTGTTTTCAATTAACTTTTGAACTTTTTCTTTCAATGCTTTTACATCATCAAGAACACCTTGTAATCTTTGTTTTTGAGCTCCATCAAGTTTATCTGATTTTAAAATTGATGTAAGTTGAGATTCAATTCCTGTAAGACTGCTCAATTTACCTTGAAGTTTTGCTGTACTAGCCATTGTATAACCCCAGTTATAAGCAGCCATATTACCTTGCATAGTCATCATTGGATTTGTAGTTAAAGATTTAGTCAAATCCATACCGATTAACATTGGGTTCCATTGCATAATAGAATTTGGTTGAGCAAATCCTTGAGCTAATGAATAAACCAACGGAGAATATCCGTCAGGATAAATATTATGTTGAGGAGCACCAACACCAGCTCCACCAAAATTAGATATCCAATAACGATTGCCAAGAGATTGGTATGCGGCTAAGTTTGGCCATTGATTATTTAACATATTTGAAAATCCAAAATTTAACATTTCCTAAATCCCCTGAGTTTTTAATCCCCGTATTTATATAAACAAAATTTAGTTACAAAAATTGCTTTTTTTAATTAAAAATTTTCTATAAATCTGAGAAATACACGTAAATAAAAGGGATTTGACTATTTTACATTACTTAACAATTCAATAATATCTTCTTTTTTAATATCAGGATTTATTTCCTTAATAGAGGTAATTGAAGATGTATCAACATTTTCATTAAAAACTTTTTCAAGCAAATTTAGGTCATAATCATATAATATAGAGCCATGTTGAAGAATATAATTTTCTTTTCGGAATTGAGCAGAACCTATAAGCTTTTTATTCTGGTAACACAAATCAGCACCTGTTGAAACCAACATACAATAATCAGGGTGTTTTTGAGCTTTTTTAACTCCGCCAAAATCAAGTTCAATTCCAATTTTTTCAAATGCCTTAATCAATATTTGAGAGATTTCTTTATAAGATTTTACGACATTATCACCGTTTTCTAAAATTGATACAGGGCATACAAAGCTATATGTAATCTCATTATCATGCAAAAGTGCACGTCCGCCTGTCAAACGCCGAACTATATCAATATTATTTTCTTTTAAAAATTTTTCATCAATAAAATCGCTTTTTTGATTACGACCGAGAGAAACACAAGGCGGAT
>USJT01000283.1 GCA_900555175.1 uncultured bacterium | reverse complement strand
AGTTTTCACTGACAACAAGCTCAAAATCAAAGTTTTTAAATGTAGAAGAATGTATAAGTCTTGCTCCGAGAAAAGAATTATTTGTTGTGAGAGCAGGAAATGAAAGATTTTTGGTAGCATCTGATGTTGGCAGAACTACTCTGATATCAAAACTTTCAGGCAAATCTGCTTCTTATGACTACAATAACGAAATTCAACCGCAAACAAATTTAGAAAACAGTGCTTCTGTATTAAAGTCATCAAATAAATGCAGTGTAGATGATTTGCCGACTATTGTGGATTTTCAAAAAGCTTCCGCTCATAAAGCACCCAAAAAAGTTTTCAAAAATATTATAAATAACATCTAGAGGAATAAAAATGGAATCAATTATAAAAGATATGAACCCTGTTTTACAAATGCTGATATTAATGACTGTTTTTTCATTATTACCGCTTGTATTTTGTTGTATGACAAGTTTTTTAAGATTTGTCATAGTATTTTCAATGTTAAAAACTGCAATGGGTACTCAGCAGGTTCCACCTTCAATTGTAATTGTCGGTTTAGCAATGATTTTGACATTTTACACTATGGGCGGAACATTCCAAAAAATGTATGAAATGGGCTCGGTTCCGTATCATAAAAATCAGAATATTGTTGAGGCGATAAACGAGGGCTCAAAACCTTTGAAAGAATTTATGATGAAGCAAACAAGGGAGAGTGATTTGGCATTCTTTATAGAGGCTTCGAAGGGACAACCTCCGAAAAATCCTGAGGAGATAACTATTTGGCAAGTTGCTCCTGCATTTATCATAAGCGAATTAAAAACATCTTTTGAAATCGGATTTATTATATTTGTTCCGTTCATTGTTTTAGACCTTGTTGTTGCAAATATTTTGCTTGCACTTGGTATGTTTATGTTGTCACCGACAATTATATCTTTGCCGTTTAAGCTATTGATATTTATTGCGGTTGACGGCTGGGCGTTAATAGTTCAGGGGCTGGTTACAAGTTACAATTAGTATAATGAAATCTGGTAATCAATAAAGAGGGTAAAAAACTCTGACAAAAGTAAGAAAAGGCGCACGATAATCTACAAAGAGGACAAAAAACTCTGACAAAAGTAAGAAAAGGTACACGATAATCTATAAAGAGGGTAAAAAAATGGAAGTTTTAGTTGAATACTTAGCAAAAGGATTTTTAATAATGCTTGCAATCTCAATGCCTTGTGTACTTGTTGCAGCAGGTATTGGTCTTGTTGTTGGTATTTTACAGGCTGTTACTCAGGTTCAGGAACAGACTATCGCAGCTGCTCCAAAAATTATCGGGGTTTTCCTTGTCATCGTAATCGGTGGTATCGGTTTTATCAATATGTTGAAAGGTTTTACGATAGATGGGATGGCTATGGCATTTAACCTTGTATCAAAAAATGATTCTTATGTGCTTCCTGCTGATTATTACAAATATACAAGCCCTTTTGAACATGAAATGCCTGACAAGTTTAAAAATCAATCTTCAATAAAAGAAATAATGAAAAATCCGGGTAAAGTTCCGTTCATTGATCAACAACAGAAAATTAAATATTACCCGAGTCCTAAGACTCCAATGCCTCGTCCGAATTTCGTAGAAACTAATAAAATTTTGGGAAGATAAAGTATGAAAAAATTTTTGTTAATAGCTTCAATAGTTTTTATTCCTCTTCAAGCTTTTGCATTTGAAGATTATATCATTGTATCTGACAAACCTGTGCATTCTGTTTATTCAAATGATGAAAGTGTTGTTTCTGTTCTCCCATTTTTTACGATTGACAATAAAAAAGATACAATTATCGTAAAAGCTAAACGTGAAGGACATGCAGAAATAACAGTTGTTCAAGACGGTAAAGATGTTGTGTCAAAAATTGAAATTATGCCTGATACAACTACAATAAAATGCGCAGATGGACTTTCATGTTTCCCGTTGGATAAGGTAGATAATAAATGGGAGGATAAATAGAGTTGGAACATATCATTGAAGAATTAATGAAAATGTTTCCTATGCTCAATGCTTATTTAGCTGCGGGTATATTTATTTTTGCTCGTTTGCTCGGATTTTTCAGGCTTGCACCTGTGTTTAACAGAAAAGAAATTCCCGGCATGGTTAAATTAGGTCTTGTCCTTTTGATAACAATAGTTTTAACCTGTGTAACAAAGCCTGATGTTACTATAATCAAGGAATCCTTTGCTTTATCAATTTTATTAAACATGGTTGTCGGCGCAATGATAGGTTATATTGCGCAATTAATCTTGCTT
>USJT01000282.1 GCA_900555175.1 uncultured bacterium | reverse complement strand
CGGTTTCGAGAAATGAAAAAATTTCAATTTCTATCAGATTATCGTCAAGCATATTCTCATGTTGACCCAAATCTTCCAAACAGAAATATTTTGGCATCACCTTCTGCCTACATTTGTTCTTTAAGTTCTGTTCAAGATTTTAGGAGAGAAGCTCAAAGACAGTTGAAATTTAATTATGATAAAACCAAAGCAAATTATCTGAAATCAATGTCTGATTATGGTGATTATTGGTATAAAAATTTGACAACTTATACAAAAGATACCTATGAATATGTAATGAGAATGGCAAAAAAATCTCTCAATTATAACGAAGCTCCTCATAGATTTTATATAAACGAGCGAAATCCGAGAATATTTAACCCGAATTTAGATTTGCTTTCTAATTTGGGTTGGAGATACAAGCCGATGTATGATTCAAATTTTGATGCTCCTGTTTATATGTTAAACAAAATTTCAGAGCTTTATCAAACACCTGTGGGTATTTTGCAATCAACATTGAATGATGAAAAATCAATTCATAAAATTGAAAAATTAAAAAATATAATAAAAAAATCAAAGGATGCAACTTTGTTTGATAAACATTTAGATTCTTTGAATTTATCAGAATTAGCTGTTCTAAAGGTGAGAGAATTCCGCGGTTATGTAAGGCATCATATTTCATCTTATATTGCTAATGAAACATTATGCAATTTATTAGAAGATTCCGTGAATTTTTCGGAACGTTTGTTCAATAGTATTTTTAAAGGTTTGCAATACGAAAATCCAAAAAATATTACCGTAAAGGGTTATGAAAATATGCGAAAATTTATGTATAAGATATAATATTTAAAATTTAAAAATAAAATTAATTTAGATATAATATATAGCAAAAATTTTTATTTATTGTTTTTCTGTGAGTATGGATAATACAATATCTTTTGGTTCAAATATAAAATTAGTATCTCCAAGATTTTATCAATACGCAACAAGAAAAATGTTCAGAAATCCTAAGTGCGAAATGATTAATAACTGGGATATTGTTGTATCTCCGAAATGTAAAAATACCGATTATTACGCTTACAGAAAAAATATGGAACTCGGGTTTACAAACAATGTAAGAACTTGTACCGCAGGAGTAATTGTAAATAAGGGGGAAAATGCCCCATTTTTTATGCATTTTCTAAATTCAGAAGAAAATGTTAATCATATACAAGATTTGAAAAAGAATTTTAAAGGGACAAATGCTATTTTGGTAGGCTCTAAAGAAGGTTTTTTATATTCCAGAGAAGTATATGACAAGTTAAAAAAATATATTTGCGGTAATCATGTTCCACTAACACAAATGCAAGGACTTAATCCAATATGGGAAACAAGTATAGCATATAATTCAAAGAATGATACACTTTATATGTGTGTTAATGTTGCAAACTGCAGAGATATTTATGTAAAAACAATGAAGCAATTAAAAGCAGTATTTCAAAAAGTCGAAATTTCCCCATACGATAATATTGAATTTGTAGGTAAGATTAAAGAATGTCTTTTGAGATTAAAACCTTCAAAAATATTTGAATAATATATTTGTAGGGAATTATTAGTATTTATATTTATTTGCCGGAAAGAAATTTGAGATAATGAATTGTAATCTTATTTTTTAATTTTGGCATTTTTATGGTATATTCAGATTTGGTAATTTATGTTTTAACAAAGTTTATTATTAAATCTGCGAAAGGGGTGTTATGAAAAGATTTTTATCAATAATGTTGGCTATATTGATTTTATCTATAAATGTTCCAGCATTTGCAATGAGTGTTGAAAAATCAGAAGCAGAAGGATTAAGAGACATGAGGGTACAACCGGCGGAGCCTGCTGATGCTCCAAGATGGGTAGAATATGTTCCGCAAAAGTATCATAATCCCAGAACAGATTTTAAAAGGGGAAATGCAATTGCTGAATTAGCTGCCGGAATTGTTCTTACAGATTTATTAATAACAGCTCCAATAGGTATTCCTATGATATGTCATTCAACGACAAAATTGAAAAATATAGGTTGGGCAGACAAAAAAGATAAGTATTTTGAAGGCCTGGAAGAAGCAACAAATATCCAAGATTCCAATGAAAGACAAAAGTATTATGATAAATTGCTGAAAAAATGTAAAATGACAGAAAAAATTTAAAAAGCAATTAAAACGATTTGAAAAATAAAATAGCTAATTATCTTCAAATATAATTTTTGGACAATTGGAGTTAAAGTATGACAGAAGTCGAAGTTTTAAAAGGTGATATAACAAAATTAAAAGTTGAT
>USJT01000281.1 GCA_900555175.1 uncultured bacterium | reverse complement strand
TTATTGGCTGCTGCTGTATGTTTTGTTGTCCTACTGAACTTTGCATATAACTACCCTTTACTATTTACTATATTAATAAAGTAAATATTTAATAATTTATTGCGCTTATTTTAAGAAATGTTACATTATTTTTTATATTTTGCATGATAGCTATAATTTTTGTATGGGTAATTATGAAGAAAATTATTTGAATAAACGTCCGCAACATTTGTGCCACATGTGTGGAAAATGTTGTCGTGTCGTTACAACTTCTACCCCGTATAAAAAATTAATGGAAATGGCAAATTCAGGTGATAAAGGAGCAAAAGATTTTTTATCACTGTTTGTTCCTTTTAATTCAATAGAAGATGCGCGAAAAGTCGATGCAGGAATTGTTGATAACATTATTAATCGCCTGATAGATGACGGAAAATATAATGAAAATGAGATTACATTTTATACTTGCAAATATCTTCAGGATGATAATTTGTGCTCAAGATATGAAACTCGTTTAGATTTATGTAAGCATTGTCCGTCTTCCCCTTGGTCAATTGTCCCGCCCGGATGCGGGTTTGAAGGGTGGCTTTTTTGGCAAAGAGAAGAAATTAAACAAAAAATCAGGCGGTCTAAAGAAGATTTGCTTGAACTTAAACTCTTGCGTATGCGTACAAATGACAAAGATACTTTGCAAAAAATATCTTCTGTTGAAAATAAAATCATGAAAAATATAGAAGCTTATAAAAAATATGGTTCTGAAAATTGGTAAAATACTGTATTTTTATTGAAGCATTAATTTATCTAATTTTTTTCTGTAAAATTCTGTATTGATATTCAAGTTCTCTCCGATATCAAGAAGCATTTCAACAAATCTTTTTGTTGAAGAACGTTTTTTATTAAAATCTTCTGATTCAAGAATTTCACCTATTCTGTGATAAATTTTTGTGAAATATGTGTTTTGTGCTTCCGAAATATCTATTTGTAATTCTAATTTTCTGATATTCTCAAAAATTTCTAATACAACATCGGCTTGTTGAATTTCAAAACTGTGAACAAGTCTGTTGATATTTTGAAGAATTTTCTTTCCGAATATCAAGTTAGAAGGTGATTTATCAAGTTGAATATCTATTTTCTTAGCTTCATAATTCAAATCAACTGCTTGTTGTATAAGCTCATCATCAATAAAGCCGTCTGAATGTATTACGATATCATTGAATTTGTGGCTTAGAGCATAAGCTGCTGAAATTTTGAATTCATCAGGAATTTTTAATCCCAAACCTTGCAAGTGGTAAATTGAACCTTTGCCTTCATCATACATTTCTTGGTATGTTTGAGAGAATTTTTCAAGTTTACCTTTAAGAAGAATTTGTAAAATTTTGCGTCTTTCTTCGATAAATATATCTTTTAATGTGAAATATTCTTTTCCGAAATATTCATCAAGGGCTCTGATGATTTCAGTCAAAGGATTCATCAAGAATGTTTTTATAAGATCTGTTTTTATCCTGTTGAATTCTGCATCATCAGAATATTCTTTTATTGAACAATGGAAATCTCCACCGGCATATTGCATTAAAGCAAATATTACAAGAGCAGAAGAAGATTCTTTAGGTGTATATTTAGCAAATATTACATTAGATTTTTGTAATGTAATTTTTGATTGAATTTCAATATGTCCGACAACAAATGTTGATAGGGCTTTTTGAACTTTTTTATATGCGTGGCGTGTAATTGTATAGCAATAAACGCTTTCTTCATCTTCAAAATCTTCATATAAAGATGACAAAGCCCATAAACTTGCGATTTGTTTAGTTGTTACAATTGAAGGTTTTACAAAACGTTCAAAAATATCTTTACCTGTTCCGTGTTCAGGAATATTACTTTTTGCTTCCGCAAGAATGTTCAAGAATTTTTCTTCAAGATTTTTTGTTGTAAATTTAGATGCAAGTTGCATTGCTCTGGCTGCATACTTCATTATTTGTACTGTTTCAATACCTGAAATTTCTGAGAAGAACCAGCCGCAGCTTGTGTACATAAGAAGTGTTTGTCGTTGAATTTCCAACAATTCCATTGCATGAACTTTTTGTTCATCTGATAAATCTGGTTTGAAATTATCGTGTTGAAATTTTTTTACATTTATTTCGTTTCTGTCTAAAATTACGTTGATGTAGTTGTTACGTACGTCCCAAACATTATCGAAATATTTTGCACCTTCTTGTTCAAAAAGAACAATGAGTTCATCTCTAAGATAGTCTAGAGCATCTCTTAAAGGTTTTCTCCATTTTTGATTCCACCCGGGATGTCCGCCTGTTGAACATCCGCAGTCTT
>USJT01000280.1 GCA_900555175.1 uncultured bacterium | reverse complement strand
TTAGTGTTTTGGCCAACAGAGCCAGTCTTTTGTTCTTCTTCTGAAGGATATGGAGCTACAATTTCTTCAGCTGCAAGAAAATCTTGTTTTGTCGGTTTTCCAATAATTGATTCAGATGATTGTTCTAAAGAATCCGTTTTTTCTGCCTTTGTTGGTCCGACTTTTTCTGCCTTTGGAGATTCATCTTGTTCAACTTTTTTATCGTCTTTACCTCCAAATAATGCATAAGCCCCAACCCCAAGAGCAGCAACTGCACCTGCAGCTATAGCAACTTTACCTTTTTTACCTTTTATAGCATTTTTTATAGCATTCATAAATCCTTTTGATTCTTTTGAAGCTGCTTCTGCTTGAGGTTTTAATTTTGCTGCATCGTCCAATACATTATCAACTGCTTCTGCTTGAGGTTTTAATTTTGCTGCATCGTCCAAAACGTCATCAACTAAACCTGCTTGAGATTTTAATTTTGGTTCTTCCGGCTTTATTTCTGGCAGAACAACTTCTGATGCCTTTGCCTTTAAGTTATCAGCTTGTGCTTTAACAGCTTCGCTAAATAATTTTTGATCATTACCGCCTCTAAATTTCGCTACACGTTTTTGAAGTTCTGCGATTTCGTCATCTGTCTTAGCCAATTTACCTAATTTTTCAATTTCTTCCAATATTTGTTTTTGTTTTCGTTTTCCTAACTTATCAACCGAATTACCACCTGTTGATTTATATAACTGCGATTTTTCTAATGCTTTTTGAAATTCTGATTCAATCTTACCTAAAGGAGCTGCCCCTTTCAATTGTTCAGGAGTTCCATAATATGTTGTAGAAGTTGCTCCTTTACCTAAATCTTTTTGCAATGTTTCTAATTGTTTTTGAGTTTTTTCTAATTCAGCTGTTACGTTATTCGGATTTGAAACACCCCAGGCTGAAGGATTTTTTGCAACTTCTCGACCAACTTCTTTACTTTGAAGTTCAAGATTAGTTTTTTGTTTTAATCCATCTTTATAACGCTGAAGTTGTTGTTCAACTTGAGATTGTGACAAATTCAAATTTTCTGCATTAGATTTTAAATAATTTTCATATGCTCTATATCTAGCATAAAAATCACCTGTTCCTTGTAGTTACCATCTTGACATACTCTTAATTTCCCCTTTCTAAATTTCCTCATCCTAAAACTTTTACAATTACAATATGAAATTGCCATTTAGAGTAAATATTTTGTCATTCAAATATCCCTTATGCTAATAATAAAAATTTTTGAACTTCAAAATTGCTAAATATAATAAAAAAAATATATAAATACAATAAAAATTAGCAAAGAAATAGGGAATAAAGGGGGTTACCAAATTTCACATTTCTTTACATAATAATTTTCAATAAAAAAAGAGAACCGATTTTCACCAGTTCTCTTTTAATCTTTTTCATATTCCATCTGAGTTAGTGTGATATTTTAATTACAACCAAGCAACTGAAATTTTGAAAAACTGACTTTACAATTATTTTTTCAAGAAATCAGGGATTTCAATATTTGTAAAGCTTGGAGCTACATCAGGCATAGATGTTTTTCTTACATTTTGTTGTGGTTGAGAAGATGTTTTTGGAGTTGAATTAAATGTTCCTGCAAAGAAATCAGAAGCACTTAATTGTTTAACATCTTTCTTTTCTTCCGGTTTTTCAGATTTCATTTCAAAGCCTGTTGCAATAACAGTGATTTGAATTTCACCTTGAATATTTTCGTTAACAGCAGTACCGATAATAACAGTAGCGTCATCATTAACTGCATCATGAATAATATTTGCAGCATCTGAAATTTCGTGTAAAGTCATATCAGGGCCACCTGTAATATTAACGATTACACCGGTTGCGCCGTTGATAGAAGATTCAAGAAGTTGTGAATTGATAGCGATTTCAGCAGCTTTAACAGCTCTGCCTTCGCCTTGACCACGGCCGATACCCATAAGAGCTGAGCCTGATGCTTGCATAACACATTTAACATCAGCGAAGTCAACGTTAATAAGACCAGGAACCGTGATAATATCAGAAATACCTTGAACACCTCTTAGAAGAACTTCATCAACAATAATGAATGATTCTGTTAATGAAACTTGTCTATCAACAACTTGAAGCAATTTATCGTTTGGAACAACAATAACAGCATCAACAGCTTCTCTAAGTTTTTCCAAACCTTGATTAGCTTGATTTTGTCTTTTACGACCTTCCCAAGTGAAAGGTTTTGTAACAACTGCAATTGTCAAAATTCCTAATTCTTTAGCTATTTTTGCAACAACAGGAGCAGCACCTGTACCTGTTCCGCC
>USJT01000279.1 GCA_900555175.1 uncultured bacterium | reverse complement strand
TGTTTTTCTTTCCATTTTTTTACCGCAGTTCGTACAAAATTTCATTTCGTCGGAAACAAGTGTTCCGCAATATTTACATATCATAAAAATCCTCCTCAGTTTTCAGTTTTTTGTCTACACACTTCCTCTTGTATAGCCTTTAAAATATTTTCATCTTTAATGTACTTATACAATTTTTCAACTTCATCATATCGCTTTTGATCAATCAAATTATATGCCTGAAACTCATATACTGATTCTTTTCCCTCTTCAGAATCAATTTTATTATAAATTTCTATTGCCTTGTCATATTCACCAGAATCACGATAGTATCTAGCCAGTCTATCATACGCAAAAATAAGGTTATCCTCATCCTTTATCTGCTCATAAAGTTTTATTGCTTCCGTAAACTTATTCTCATATAATAACATTAACGCCTTTTGTTGTATCACCTTTCTCTCTTCTTCTTTTTCTCCCCATTTGTGATAAATCGTAATTGCTTTATCATATTCCTCTTTTTCAAAATAATTTTTGGCCTCCTTGCATTGTATTTTTTTAATTTGCTGATTTGCCACTTTTTTATCTTCCATATCATTCAAGTACTCCATTGCTTGTGAATACTGTTCATTCGCCATAAACTCTTTTGCTTTTAGCAGTTTATAATCATCTGAACGATAATACAAAAATGAACTTGTTAATTTAACTGCAATCAGTACAAACACAGCAATAAGTGCAATAATAATTATCGTTTTTATTCTTTTCTTACGTTTTTTCAACATTAAAATTTTTTCATCAATTTTTTCAATATACTTGTTGGATTCCTTAAAACCGGCAAATCCCAAAAATAATTTTTTTGTCTTTTCAAGAGCTACAACATTACTGCTATGTCTTATTTCATTGATTGCATTAATATAAGCAATATTCTTTTCGCATTCCGAAATATAATCAGAAGTTTCTTTATAATCTTGTAATTCATAAAATTTAAATAGAATATTTATGTAGTCATCACTTGTACGTGCCCCATTAAATTTTTTTACTAAGTCATAGTACTTTTCTTCTTTTACCTTTTCCTTTTTTATTTCACATTCCTTTATTTGCTCATTTGCATCCTTATACTCAGGAATCGTTCGAAACATTTTCTTTGCTTCATTACAGGCTCCTTCTCCTTTTGCATATTTTAAAAGTTCTACAGCTCTTATGTAAATAGGCTCATACTTTAAAAGTTTTACCTGTTCTGCATTTGTTTCATCTGCATATTGTAAAAATCTTTGAAAATTTATATTATTTTCAAAACCATTATCGCGTTTAATCAGGTCATATATATTTTGCGCACGCAATTGAGCCATCAATTTAAGCAAATATGCTTCCGCACATTCAGGATAAGAATCCAAAATTCTTTCCGTATATTGTTCTACTTTCTCCCAATTAGCATCTTCCAAGAACATATTCGCACGTGTTAGTAACGGTTGAATCGCATCGGTCGCTTTTTTATCTATATTGTCTGGATTTTTTTCTTCTTGTGCAATAAATGTATTGTTTGTTTCATCCAGATGTTTATTTATATATTCATGACTTTGATTCATTGGCTGATATGAAACTTGGTTGTTCGACGGCATACTATTACCTATATATGTCTTTTGCTGTTGAATTTTTTGTATCACATAATTTCAAACAACCAAATCATAAATTGCCCCTGCAACACCTATAATTCCACCAAATAGTACATTTAACACCAAGAAAACAATAATAGATGCTAAACGACTCGAATAGTCATTATAAATCTCATCAATTGACATATATAACAGTTTGTCTTTTTTATTTACTCGCTTGATTCCAAAGACTATATTCCAAATACCAACAAATATCAAATACCAAAATGCAAAAATAGATATTAATGTTTGTACTCCACCAACGCAAATCCAAATAATTCCACTAACCATTTCTCTTGTTCCAATATTTTGCCTAAGCATTTGGCTATTATCAAAAAAATTGCGATTTTGCTGCGATTGATACGTGTAATTACTATATCCATTTGCCTGGGTTCCGCAATTTACACAGAATTTTGCCTCGTCCATCATTGCATTTCCGCAATGCGCACAGATTATCATAAATAACACCTCTCCTTCTTCAAAACTTGCCCCTATCATACCACCCACTTGTCCATTCCCCTTTCTTTTTTTTACATACAAAAAAGACGGCTCACCGCCGTCTTTCCTATCTCACACCTATTCCAAAACATCCGTCAATGTATACACATCAACACTTCCAAAGCACTGTAACAGTAAATAATCTAATGGATATTTATCGTCCATAGGACGCATACCGCATAAATTCAGTATAGT
>USJT01000278.1 GCA_900555175.1 uncultured bacterium | reverse complement strand
GGCTTTTGTCTGCACTTATCAGAAGTTTTGAGATATTTCCTTTGGATGCTACAATCATTCCTTTGCATCAAATTGTAAATATGGACTATATGGTTCAATTATCATCAAATGTCTTGTTTATGGGGCTGCAAATTGCCTCTCCTATACTTTTAGCAACTCTTGGACAAGATATTATCCTTGGTGTAATTTCAAAAACTGCTCCTCAAGTAAACGTATTCCAGTTAAGCTTTTTATTCAAGCCTGTTTTGGGTGCAGCGATAATGGTTTGGATTTTGCCAATGCTTGTTAATATTATATCTGATTACTTTTTATCTTTTGCAAATATTATTTAAAGCTTTTGAAAAAATTAGAATCAATAAGTTCAGCTTCTAATAAAAGATCTTGTGTAATCGTTTTTTCTATGTCTTTATTGTTTGTGTAAAGCTCAGGATTAAGAGCAAAATCTGATGAGCCTTTAATTATGAATTTAGGCTTTTTGGTAAATAAATTCGGGGCTATTTCTTGAATTTTGTATTTAAGACCGTATTCAACCGCTTTGCCAAAATCACCTTTTGTATTTTTTTTGTATTGAGAAATAAAAATGTCATAGTTATTGCTTATATTTTTTAATGCAGGTGAAGCTTTTAGAGCTGTTTGTACTTCAGGATAAACAGATTTGAAATATAGACCTTTAAATGAGGTATTGTTGTTAATGTTTGAGATTTTCATAATTTTTTATAAAACCTGTAAAAATAGAATTTTGTTATTCTGCATAATAAAATTCCAAAATGTCTGCCAAATCATATTGCCAAGTTCTTAGTTGATGTAAGGTATTTTTAGGCAAGATGTTTTTGTGCATGGCTATTATATTATATAAAAAAATATTTTTAACAGTTTTGTGGAAAGTTTTTTCAAACTCCTCCATAAATTTCAAAGCTCCCAGTATCATATAAACCTTCTTTAATTTTGTGCACTATATATAGTGCACAAAATATCATATATAGTGCAAACTGTCAACTTAATTAAAAAAAATTTATAATTTTATTATGATAGTTTGCAAATTAGACGATATAATTTGGCAGAATAAGGCTACTGCTAAAGATATAGCTTTAAAAACAGGAATAGGCAGAAATACATTGTCAAGATGGCGAAATAATAAAACAACTGCTTATGATGCTAAAACTCTTGATTTGTTGTGCAAGTATTTCAACTGCAAGGTTTCTGATTTGTTAGAGTTTACTCCTGATTAATTTTCATATTTTTTACAAAATCCCCGATTGCAAAAGCTTCTACTGTGCCGACTACTATTTCAAAGTCTTTTATTCCCTCTTGCAATTCATCTTTCATGTGGGCTAGAAGACCAGGGATAATTATTTTTCTGTTTTTTACTTTGTTTGCAAGATCGAATTTTTTGAGGGTTCTTGCAGCAGTTTTTGCCGTAAATTTTTCGGCTGACCAAGCTGTTAAAACACTCATTCCTTCAGCAGGAGTTACAACAAGATATGATGGAACAGGAAGGCTCTCCAATTCATTTGCAACCGCAAAAAATGTAAGTGCAAAATTTGTGGTCATAAATATTAGAGAATTTTCATCAGGATTGTTAAACTCATATATTTTCGGTTCAACCTGAAGCGGTTTTTGCGGGTCTGTAAAAATATTTTGTCTTAAAGTCATTAAAGAGGTTATCAAATATGGGTTGAAATCTTCTAAGATAAGCATATTTGCATATTTACAGATATAATAAGATGCTTTTGCACAAAGAAGGTTCAAATCATTTGTATGTTCAAAATATACATATACGGGATTTGAATAATTTTCATCTTTTTCAATAACCGCTTTTTCTCTTATTTTGACAAGTTCTTCTGCAGTTTCTGTAAAGCTTTTATCAATAATTCCTTTTAGAGGAAGTTTCATAAATTCATCATAAGAAATTATGTTTAATTTCCCATCAAGAATAATCGATTGAAAATCTTTGATTTTTTTATTTTGGGTTTCTTTAATTATTACCAAATCAATTTTTAAATGTTCGTTTATCCTTGTGATTTCAAAGCTTTTAACATGTTTTAATGTTTCTTGCAAGGTCAATGATAATTGAAATTGCACATGGATTAATAAATGTTTTTTCGTGTCTGTATAAGACATTTTCTCCGCCGATTTTAAGTCCGTTTATTTCAACAGTTTTTTGCGGTTCTTTGGAGGTTTGCTCATAAATATTTTTCAAATCTGCTGGAACATAATGACATTTTTCTATGTCAATATTATGTTTGGCAAGTTTGAGAGCAAAAGCCATGCAGGTTGGACAACCGCATTCTTTGCAGTTTGTATGTGCTGCTTTTTTTGCTGCAGG
>USJT01000277.1 GCA_900555175.1 uncultured bacterium | reverse complement strand
TTGCTGTCAGCAAGGCGTTTTAAAGCTAATGCACCTGTTAAATGAGGCGGAAAATCTTCTGAAACATAAAATTCTTTTTCTACTCCTTTACTTTTCTTAAAAAGATTTTTTAAGAAGGTTTTTAAAGTAAATAGCCCTAAACTTTTTACATCTTTTTTAGTAAATACCTGAATTGGCAAATCTGCATATTTTTTACTGTCTATTAACCCAAATCTTTCAGCGTTTTGCATAATCCACTCTTTTGATAACTTTTTTCTTTCAGCTATTTTAATAAGCGACTCATAAAAAAATTTGTGATAAAAAGATTCACCTCTAAAAACGCAGTTATTTGAGCAAAAGTCTTTAAAATTATTGGTAAAATCTTCAAATTGTTTTGGAGTAGCTTTAACAACTCTTATGGATGTAAAATTCGGGCTATAATTATTTTTGTTAGAGTAATTTGTATTAATCATTATATTTTTTATCTTTCCATCAACATTTTAGTAAGTAGTTCTTGTGTTGTTTCAACCGGCACAACTTTTTTGGTTTGTATAAATTTTAAATATTCTAATCTTTCTTTTTGATATACATCAATTGCTTTATCAACTACTTTTAAATGTTCAGGCAAATCTTTCTCATCATTATGGCGAGCAAATAAACTCTTTATATATTTTAATGGAGTATTCTGATTTGCTTTTACTCGACTTACTATAAAATTTACAAAATCAGCTAAATCTTTTTTCCCTGAAACAATGTGCAAAAAATCAGTGTTTGTATCAGGTAGCATTTCTCCATGATATTGGGCATTCATTTCTAACCAACTTTTTGAGGCATTGTTTGCTTTAGCAACTACATCTTTAAGGACTTCAAACCCTAAGACAAAAGGATTTTCTCCCGGGAATACTAAAGCAGGTTCATGTTTTAAAAAGCTATACATAGGAATAACTTTTTCATTTATTTCTTTTATATTTTTAGGAGTATTCGGGATTCTGTAAACTCCTGTAAAATTAACATTTGAATTAATAGTCTGCATATCTTCTCCTTGTTTTAAATATGCAGACTATAAAATATAAAAATATTTTTTTTTGCTAGTTATTTTAAAAGATTTTCCAATGTATTTATCATACAAGACTTAAATCTATCACATTCTTCTTTGTTTTTAGCCTCAAATCTCAATGTAAATACAGGTTCTGTGTTACTTTGACGAATTAGAGCAAACCCACCGTCAAAGGTAATTCTCATACCGTCAAGCGTAATAATTTCTTTTATTTCAGAACCAAACATATCTTTATTTGCTTCAACGCATTGTTTAAATTTTTCAAGGACTTCTTTTTTCTTTTCATTTGGGCAAGGGAAGCGAACTTCAGGAGATGTGCAAACTTCATCAAAAGATTTAAGCATATAACCTATTTTGAAATCAGGGTTAACTTTTTTATGCTTAGCAATAATTTCAATAATTCTGCAACCTGCATATATTGCGTCATCAAAACCGTAATATCTGTCTTTAAAGAAAGTATGACCGCTCATTTCGCCAGCAAGAAGTGCATTGGTTTCTTTCATCTTATCTTTAATATAGCCATGTCCTGTTTTACACATAACTGCATGACCGCCAAGTTTATTAATTTGATCATACAAAACTTGAGAGCATTTAACTTCACTTACAACAGTTGGGCAGGTTCCAGTTTTTTTGCAATCTTCGATTAAATCTTGAGCATAAATAAGCAGAAGTTTGTCACCAGTTAGGAATTTTCCTTCAGTATCAATAATTCCGATTCTATCGCTATCTCCATCATAGGCGATACCAATATCAGCCTTATTATCAACAACAACTTCTTTTAACACATCAAGAGTTTTTTCAATACTAGGGTTTGGATGGTGGTTAGGGAAGTTTCCATCAGGTTTTGAGAACAATTCTATAACATCACAACCTAATTTTCTGTATAATTCAGGGCCGACAACACCGCCTGTTGCATTAGCACTGTCAACAACGACCTTAACCCCTTCTCCGATTTTTCCAAAACATTTTACCATATCGTTTGTATAATCAGAAATAATATTATATTCAGTAACTTTTCCTGCTTTTGCAGAATTTTCTGATATATTATCACTCCAATTATCAAACGTAATATTTTTAACTTCAGCAATTTGTTTTTCTGTCAAAGTTCTTTTGTTGTAAGTCATTTTAAGTCCGTTATATTCTTTCGGATTGTGACTTGCTGTAATAATTGCTGCAGATATAACATCATATCCCGGAACTCCGACAACTTCTGAGTAATATCCCAAAGGAGTAGGAGCAAGCCCAAGCTTAATAACATTTGCGCCTGTTGATGCGATACCATCTGAAAGAGCTTTTTCTAATGCGGGAG
>USJT01000276.1 GCA_900555175.1 uncultured bacterium | reverse complement strand
CAGATATGGGACAAGATGAAGCTGCTATTGAAAATTACAAAATTTATATTACAAATTATCCGAACGATGCAAGGGCTTATCAAAATATCGGTGTTGTTTACAAACGCATGAACAAGCTTGATGATACTATTGCAAACTATGAAAAAGCTATTGCTCTTCAAAAAGATAAAAAAGATATGACGCTTGTTGAAGATTTGGCTCAATGTTATCATTTGAAAAAAGATTATCCGAATGCCTTAAAATATTATGATGAGGTTTTGGCGGTTAATGGTAACGATTATGATGTAAAATATAACAAAGCTCTTGTTTTGCACGCAATGAATGATTATACCGATGCAATTGCAATTTATACAGAGCTTTTGAAGGAAAAATCAAATTCTGATGTCCAAAATAATTTGATATCAGCTTTGATGGCTTTGGGAAATAAGTATTTGGTTGAAAAAAATTATTCTCTTGCAACAGAAACATTTGAACGTGCAATTCAATCAGGTGCAAAAGACGGTTCTGTATATATTGGATTGGCAAGGTCTTACAGAGCTTGTGATTTAAATGACAGAGCTGCTGAAAATTATGAAAAAGCTATATCTTTATCTCCTCAAAATAGTGAGTACAGTAAAGAATATACAGAATTTATCGCATCTGTAAATAAACCTGCTAATGTACAACAAAGTGCTGAAGGTGCAGCTTTATCAGAAGGCGGAATAAAAGAAATTTCTCTTTCAATGGACGATGCTAAGCAGGCAGATATTTCTGACGCTGATCAAAATAAAAAGTTAATCGCTGCAGGTGATGCAAGCTTTAAGAAAAATAATTTTGACGATGCAGTAAAAAATTATCAAGCTGCTTTGAAAATTAATCCGTCAGATGAAGTTACACTTTTGAAAATCGGAAATATTTATTACAATTCAAAGAAAGATAACAAAAATGCAATAAGTTTCTATAAGAAATCAATTATTGTAAATCCAAACTATACGGACGGTTGGTTTAACCTCGGGCTTGTGTATGCAAATGAGGATAACAATAATAAAGCAAAAGAATGTTTCCACCGTGTAATTACATTAAATCCAAATTACGGATACGCATATTATGCACTTGGTCTTGCTTATGAAAAAGACGGAAATAAAAAAGAGGCTCTTAATAATTACAAAATCTTTTTAACTCACAATAAAGATGCTGCGGTTGGAAAAACAGTACAAGATAAAATTAAAAATCTCGAAAAATGAAAAAGATAACAATAATATTTCTTTTGTGTTTAACCCTTTTTACCGCAACAGCTTGTACGCGGGATAAGGCTGGTATTTTATTTAATACAAAACCGATTACGGAAAAAAATATATACGACTATTCGACTAATTTCCCTGTCGGTTCCAGAATATATTATGTTATTTTGATGCCTAAAAAAGTTGAATCAAGATATATTTATATTCAAGTGGTTAAAAAGGATAATGATTACGGCAGACTTGGATATAAGCTTATGCAGACAAGAAATATTCGTTTGAAAGATGAGGAAGTAAATTATTTTACTGATTATCTAGTGTTGAATGAAAGCGGATATTATTTTATGAAGGTTTATTCAAAAGACCGACCGCAAAAGGTTCTTGCTGCTGCAGAATTTTATGTTGCAAAATAATTCGAGTTATATTATACTTTTTCAAAAATCAGGGGAAGATGAATGGATTTTAAACAATCAATAATAATCAGCTGTATTCTTGTATTAGGAGTTATCGGTGCATTTGTCGGATATTCTATGTATCAGGAAAATATTCAAATGCATAAAAATTATATTTCAGCTCAAGATGCTTTTCGAAATGCAAATTTACAAGAAGCTGAAAAATTGCTTGAAGGTAATCCTCCTCGTGATATTGCAAAGGATTTTTATATTTTAAAATATAATGTTCAGATGAATAAAAATGAATTATATCAGGCTGAGCAAACTTGTATGAAGCTTTTAAAATTAAATCCGCAAGATGCTTTTAGTAATTATTTATTAAGTCTTGTATATTACAATTTGGGTGATAGAGATAATACTGAATTGTATTTGAAAAATGCTGTAAAATATTCTCCTGATAACGTAGATTATAAAATTTCTCTGGCAAATTTTTATGCAAATATCGGGAAAGATGATGAAGCGATAAGTTTGTTTTTGGAATTAAAAGATTTAATCCCAGGATATGAAATAGCTTGGGCAACTATAGCTTCAATTTATGAAAATAAAGGTGATTATAATAATGCTTTAAAATACAGAAAAGAGGCAGCAGAAAAATTCAGTAACAACTCTTATGATTTGTATATGCTTGCGTCTTTGTATCAAAAAATCGGTAAAAAAGATTTAGCTGCAGAATATTATGC
>USJT01000275.1 GCA_900555175.1 uncultured bacterium | reverse complement strand
TGAATTCCTATTTGTTTCAAGGAGATGAGTTTCTTGATGATTCATTCCAGGTTTTTCTTAAATCGGATAAATGCGATTCGCTAGCAGCACAAATTGAAAGGATGCTTGAAGAGTTGCAAGATTTGATTAACAATATTGATGCGATTCATAACCTAAGAACTTTTTTGCCACAATATACTGCGGCAGTAAAAGCCTCTGATGGAACAGTATCTCGAAGAGGGGGTGTTGCCGAATTTGTTAATGGAAATGGAGGGGGCTTTAATCATTATTCAGAATTAAAAGCGTATAAACCATTTTATAGTAGAGATTTACCAAGCGTTGCTAAATGGGCCAAATGGCGCAATGATGGTATAAAACAGATGTGTGGCAATGATTGCCCATTTTGTACAAATATTTTACCTTCAAGTATTAGGAGTCAAAATGAGATTATATCAAAAGTATTTAAAAATTCGGCATTGTCGGTAGCAAATGCTGTTTTAGAATATGTACAACAGGCAGTTGATCAAGGATATATTTTGCCAGATGCCGTAGATGTTTTAGAATCATATATTGGCGATAATACAAAGGCTGATGAACTATATGCTGAACTTCAAATGCTTGCAAAAGAAACAGATTATCTGTATAAAAAAATTGAAAAGATTTGTATGTTTAAACCAATGAATGTCACGCATGCTCAACTTGTTAATTTAGAGCAAAGTCTATCGGAATTAGTGATTGAGGAAAGACAACTTCAATCATTTTACGCGACTGATTTAATAAAAAAACTTATTTATCATGTTTCAGATAAGATAAATGCATTAAAGGGAAAAACAGGGCAATTAAAAGGCTTGTTTTTGCAACACGAAAAGAAACTTGATGAGTTAATAGCTCAGCGTCAGGATGACATTAATCAGTTTTTTACAATTGCCGGATTTCCCTATAATTTTTGTCTGGAAAAGGATGGAGAAAAGCATGCTAAAGCGTACTTAGTTCCCTGTGAATTTCAGAAGGAAATGGTTGTAGATCCTAAAAATCGACTTAGTTGGGGAGAGAAAAATGCATTTTCGCTTGTTATGTTTATGTTTGAAGCAATTAGTGATAATGCAGATCTCATTGTTTTGGATGATCCAATATCGGCATTTGATGAAAAAAAGAAATTTGGAATTATTCGAAGGCTATTTGATAATAAAAAGGATAGTTTTAAAGAGAAAACAGTATTGATGCTAACACATGATTTCCAACCAATTATTGATTATGTCCATGGAAACTTCTTTACGCGATATGGATTGATTACGCCGGTTCATGCTTCATTTATACAGAATATTGAGGGATCAATTTGCGAATCGCCAATTACGATGAATGATTTGAAAAATACTGTAGAACTAACCAAAGATATTGTAATGTCTTCAAATGCAAGTATGGCTGTTAAAATTGTGAATTTGCGCAAATATGTTGAATTAACTAAGCCTGAATTCGGAACATCAGCAATTTATGAAGTTCTTTCAAATGTAATTCACGGAAGACAAAATCCGATATATAAGGATGGCCAAGAGATATCTGCGGATGTACTTGAGCAGGGAATGAGAGAAGTATCACAATATATTCCGAACAAATCGTATACTGATTTAATAAATGGAACGTCTACAGAAATTTTGATTAGTTCAATGTCGTCGGATGATTTATATCATAGAATTATCTCAATTAGGTTACTTTTTGAGAGGGTAGAAGGAACGCTGTCATTACTAAGAAAAAAATATCCAGCAGCATGTAAGTTTGTTAATGAGACTAATCATGTTGAAAATGATTATATTTATCAATTGGATCCTAGAAAGTATTTTGGTATTCCAAATTATTATTTGCAACAGATAGAGAATTTTATTCAAGAAAATAAAGAAACTATTCTTGCGGGAAATATATTGACTGAGAATACAGAATTAGATCAAATAGGGGATAACTAAGCTGCATTAAGTGAGAAAGAGAATGGCTCAATGAAAAACGGTAAATGTAAGGAGAGAGGATGGCATATTTATTAGAATAAAATTTGTTTAGAAATAGTTATTTATAATTGTCGAAAATAGTTATTTCGCAAGCTAATTTAGCACAGTAAAGTCTGGCTTATATGACATATACTGTGCTAAATTAATAATAAAGGAATCAAAAGAGGATTACTGAAAATTAGTATGTATAATATTTTCAGTCAAATAAAAGGAAATCTACCACTTAAGCAGGCGGAATTTAAATAGAAAATTTAGGCCCCTTGGTTTTCTACTGAAAGTTAATGCGTAAACAATTTCAAAATGTTATAATGTACAGCAAGTAGTATGATCATAGTGGGGGTACAGATGATGGGACTTCTCAGCAAAATCTTTGGATCA
>USJT01000274.1 GCA_900555175.1 uncultured bacterium | reverse complement strand
TAGAGGTTTTTCTGCGGCCTGTTGCCATAATTTCTTTATCTGCCATTATTTAGCCTCCTTTTCAAGCACAATAGGTTTTTGTGCTGCGTGCGGATGTTCAGGTCCGTTGTATACTTTTAATTTTGTAAATTGAGTGTCACCCAAAGTATTGTGTTGAAGCATTCCTTTTACTGCTTTTTCAATTAAAAGTCTTGCATCTTTTTCACGTAATTCTTTTACGCTTGCACTCTTTAATCCACCAGGAAATCCTGTATGGTGATAATATATTTTGTCAGTTTCTTTTTTACCTGAAACCAAAACTTTGTCAGCATTGATTACGATAACGAAATCACCTGTATCAACGTTTGGTGTATATTCAGGTTTGTTTTTTCCTCTTAAGATGTTAGCGACTCTGGTAGCCAATCTGCCAAGGATTTCTCCTTCTGCATCGATTAAATACCATTTTCTTTCTACTTCTAGAGGTTTTGCTGAATATGTTTTCATGCTTATTCTCCATTTTACACCCGTTTTGAAGATTAAGTAATCAACTTTTACGGTGTTTCTTTTATTAGTATTCTACATTAATTAATGTCAATCCGTATGGACTGACGGTTTGCCCCGCTTTTGTTCTGTCACAAGCCTCAAGAACTTGTTTCATATGTTCGGCGGAAAGATTATGACCTTCTATTTCTAAAAGGGTTCCGACGATTGTTCTTACCATATTGTATAGAAATCTGTTTCCTGCAATATCAATAATTACTTTATCGCCGTCTTTTTTACATTCGGCTTTCTTTATTATACAGACTGTGCTCGGGTTTAGCGTTCCGGAGCTTTTGAAACTTGAAAAATCATGCTCACCTACCAGATAATTTAGGGCTTTTTGCATTCTTTCAAGGTTGATGTCAAATTTTATTCTCATTAAATCTCCGTCAAAAGCATTTTTATATTTACGATTAATAAAAATGTATCTGTAATATCTGCATTTTGCGGATTTTTGGGCATGAAATTTGTCATCAACTTGTCTCAAATTACTTACAGAGATGTCTTTAGGTAATATTTCATTAAGATGATAGATAAACTTTGAAGCAACAATCGGTTTATCTGTATCAAAATGAAATGTTTGCCCGATAGAGTTAACACCTTTATCAGTTCTTCCGGAAAAGACTGTTTTTAAGTGCCGATTATTATTTGCGGTATCACCGCTTATCAAAGTGCTAATTGCTTTTTCAAGTTCTCCTTGTATTGTCGGAGTATCTATTTCTTTGCCATTTTCAAATTGAATTTGGCTTCCGGCATAGTGTTTACCGATGTATTGAACTTGAAGTGCGTAACGCATCAGGCTTATACCAATTGGATTAAAGCCATTTCAGATGCATCACCGCGTCTTGGAGGCAATCTGAATATTCTTGTATATCCACCTTGACGGTCTGAATATTTTTTGCCAATAATTACGAAAAGTTTTCTCAAAACTGTTTCTTCAGCTAATTTTTTATCAGCAGAAGGTGCTTCAAAAACTTCTCCTGTTGCTAAATCCATATATTTGCCGGTTTCTTTGTCAAATATAAATTTAGCTGCTTGACGGCGAGCGTGTAAATCGCCTCTTTTTGCTAGGGTGATAATTTCTTCAGCGTATGGTTTTAGAGCTTTTGCTCTTGCCATAGTTGTTTTGATTTCACCGTGTACAAAAAGTTCGGTTGCTAATGAACGCAACAAAGCATCTCTTTGATCCTTTGCTTTACCGAGCGTATGTTTTTTAGTTTGGTGTCTCATTGTTTTTATCCTTTATTTTTTGTAATTAATTTCAGTTTTTTTGAAAATTTGAAGATAAGATTTTGGGTTTATTAATTATTTAATTGTATAGGTTAAAATCTTATCTTCTTCTTTTCAACTAGCCTACTTCTTCTTCAGTTTCAGGATTTGGAGCCAAATCTAAACCAAAGTGGTGAAGTCTTTCGATTACTTCGTCAGAAGATTTCTTTCCGAAGTTTTTAATATTTAATAAATCATGTTCTGATTTTTTCAATAATTCAGCCATTGAATTGATACTTGCACGTTTCAAGCAGTTGTATGCTCTAACAGAAAGTTCCAATTCTTCAATAGTCATTGTTGGAGCGTTTGTATCATCTTCAACTTTTTCTTCAACAGTTGCAGCAGGTGAAATTACAGGTTGACCTGTGATTGCTGCAATTTGCATAAAGTGATCGATTAACAGATTTGAAGCTTGGCTTAATGCGTTTGTTACGTCGATTGAACCGTTAGACCAAATTTCAAGAGTTAATTTATCAAAGTCGATAGAATCGCCAACACGTGTGCTTTCTACGTTGTAGCTTACACGTTTGATAGGCATAAATGTTGCATCAATTGGAAGTACGTCA
>USJT01000273.1 GCA_900555175.1 uncultured bacterium | reverse complement strand
GGAGCCAGTATCACCCATAAATACTTGAGCTTTCGGTTTGTTATATTTCAAAAATCCTGCAAGAGCACCTGCAACAGCTGCTGAAATAATCTCGGCTTCAGTATAACCTGAGAAGAAACATATTAATGCACAAGCTAAAAATGCAAAAATACCTGTTGAAGCAGCAAGTCCATCAAGCCCGTCAGTCAAATTGTAAGCATTAGAAGCTCCAGTAATAACAAAAATAGCAAACACAGGATAAAACCAGCCTAAATTTAAATTATAATGACCTATTGCAACAGTTCCCGCAGCATCTTTTGTCATCATCAAATAAAGAGTAGGTAACATTGCAATCGCGATTTGACGTAAAAGCTTTCCTCTCGGAGTTAATCCGTCATTTCCTTTACCTTTAATCTTTATATAATCATCTTGAAATCCTGCAAACGTATAAAATAACAGTGTCAATAGAATTATAAAAGCTTCTGTGGACAAACTCTGAGCCATAGCAAGTGTAATAATAGAACCCAAAATTACCGCTAAAATAATAAAAATACCGCCTGTTGTCGGAGTTCCCTGTTTTTTAGCGTGAGCTTCCGGCGCACAATCTTTTACGTATTGACCTATCATGTGTTTTTTCAAAAAGTCTATGTATGGAACGCCAAAAAGTAAGCATAATATCATTCCAAGCAAAAATGCGACCGCAAGCATTATCATATTCGTTATTTAACCTCTCTTTTTCCGTTTTTTAAATCTTCTATTATTTCTTCAAATTTCATAGATCTTGAAGCTTTTAAGAATATTGTATTACCCTCATGCAAATTATCAAGAATGTAACAAGATGTTTCAATATTATTCTTAAAAGATTTTACCTCAAAACCGTATTTCAAAAGTTCATCACCAATATACTTTGCAAGTTCTCCAACAGTTAAAAAGAGAACCTTTTTTCCTTTGAATTTTTTACCTAAAAATTCGCCGACTTCTCTGTGAAATTCAACTTCATTTTCACCAAGTTCCCCCATATTACCAAGAACTACAACAGGATTTGAATAAAGCTCTATAAACGTTGAAACAGAAGCCTTCATCGATTCAGGATTTGCATTGTAACTGTCATTAATAATTTTATTACCCTGAATTTCTTGAACTTCCCAGCGCTTTTCTATCGGGTGATATTTTGCCAAACCTTTTTTAATTTCATCATAAGACATTCCGAGTTTAAAGCCCAGCTCTATTGCAGAAAGAGAATTTTCAATATTGTAATCTCCTTCAACATTAAGTTCATATTCATGATTTTTATAAACAAATTTTGAATACCCGCTGCGCTTTTCAATTATATCAACGTCTTTTAATGAATAAAAAATCTTTTCACCTGTAAAATCTGCGAACTTTTTAATTCTTTCATTATCGTTAGCAATAAGTGTATTTTTCAAATATTTTGTAATTTCACATTTTGCTTTTGCAATATTATCAAGACTACCCAAGCGACCGATATGCGCAGAACCCACATTTGTAATAATTGCATAATCAGGCTGAGCATATTTTGTAATAAGATCAATTTCTCCAAAGCCTCTCATTCCCATTTCAACAATTAAAACTTCAGTATCTTCAGGCATTGAAAGAACTGTCTGACAAAATCCTATTTCGTTATTATGATTAGAATAAGTTTTGTGAGTTTTGAATTTTTCAGATAAAACAGAATAAACCATTTCCTTTGTTGTTGTTTTCCCAGAGCTTCCCGTAATTGCAACAACAGTCGGATTGTATTTTTTACGTGCAAAATTTGTTATTTCAAGATAACTTGTTAAAGTATTTTGAACCTTTAAAGAAAATTTTGCAGGACAATCATCTTTAGTACAAAAACATCCGACAGCACCTGCTTGAATTGCTTTATCACAGAAATTTTCACCGTCAAAGTTAGCACCCTTCAAAGGAAGATACAAATCACCTTTTTTTATAGTCCTTGTATCAGTGGAAATTTCAAATTCGCCATTCAAACTTCCTTTTACCTCAGCATTTGTAGCCAGTTTTAATTCTTCAACAGTAAATTTCATCTTTTCTAAAATATCTCCCTCACTTAATATAATTTTACCGCAAACAAACCAGCTGAAGTTAATAAATGTTAATAGTGCTTGACAAGGGGTTTTGAGCACGTCATAATAATTTGTGTATTAGTATGCGGTAACTCGTTATAGAATTTTCCGTAAACTTACAAAACAGGTGTCAGGGATTAGCTCAGCTAAACTTTTTCCCCGAATGCATTGTCAAATAAAAGCCGAATATAAATATTACATGCTGAGAATTTGTCAATACAAAACCACCTGCAAGATGTAAAATATCGGAAAAACGAAACCCACAAAGAAAGGAAATTAGAAATGTACG
>USJT01000272.1 GCA_900555175.1 uncultured bacterium | reverse complement strand
CCTCCGTTAACGGAATAGAAGTTGCGTTAGCATTATAAGTATCTATTGTGCCATCACTATATAAAGCCATATAAAAAGCATCTCTTCCTAAAATATTTGGGCCTTGTTTCCCGTTTGTATCAACAAATAAATTAACAAGTTTTTGGTTTTTTGAATCGTAAGAATACAAAGGACGGATAGACGAACCGCTTGCCAAAACAAAAGAAGTAGATACATGACCACTAAGTGAATAAGAATTTGAATCTAAAGTGGTATAAGCATCTGCAAAACAAGGTGACAATGAATTATCACAAGTGCTGACAACTTTAAAATAATTTCTTATCAAATTTTGCGCTGCAGTACCGGAATTTAAGCCTGCTTCTTTTAAATTAACAGCATTTCTATCAGTCATATATTGAGATGCAGCCTGCGAAGCTTCATTATAAACCTTTTGTAATTGAGCAACATAAACTTTTCGCTGATAATTCTGCATTAATGTAGGCACTGTCATTGCAGCAACAACACCAATTATTGCTAATGTAACCAAAACTTCAGCCAGAGTAAAAGCCTGCTTCTTTTTATTCAAAAAACTTAATCCAAACATTTAATATAACTCCTTTTTCATACATTATAACAAATTATAAAGTGCTTTTCAAGCAAAAGCATAAAAAAAAGAGGCAAAAAATTGCCTCCTATTCAACTATCTCTCTCTTTCTCATAGTAAATAACCGCATTGTGAAGTACAGTCTCTACTGCAAAGGAGCTCTCCACAATGAGTCATTAAATTTGTTTTGGTTGGTATTAACGTCAACAGATAAAGTAACGTTGCTTGGTGTAAATACAAATACCAAATCACCAACTTTTTGTGGTTTTCCGTCAAGTGCATGAGCAGCACCGCAAACAAAATCAATTGTTCTTTGAGATTGTTCTTTATCTAAAAGATGAAGGTTTAAAACGATAGTTTTTCTGTTTCTTAAATGTTGAACTATTGTAGCAGCATCCTCAAAAGAACGAGGTTCCATAACCTTTACTTCATAACCTTTAAAATTTGGATGATTTACGACTTTTAATTCACTTGGTTTTTCAACTGTTGGTTGATAAGAATAAGCAGGATCAATTGCCAAGTTATCTTGAACCGGATAATCTTCATCAACTTCTTGAGCCATTTCATCGAAGATTGTTTCTCTTGGTTCAAATCCTTTTACTAAAAAATCTACTACTGATTTAATTTTATCTGTTACTGCTGCCACCGTTTTTCCTCCGTTTATCTTACTTTATAAATAATTTTCTACCTATCCTCAACATTGTTGCACCATGTTTTACTGCAATTTTGTAATCTTGACTCATCCCCATCGAAAGCTCTTTTAAAGGATAATTAAATTCCTTTTCCAGTTTTTGCTTAATTTGAAAGACTTCTTCAAACAACCTGTTTAATTCGTCTTCAGAAGCTCCAAGAGGTGCCATATTCATCAATCCTGCAATTTTTATATTAGGAAGCTCTTTTATTGAGATAAAAACTTCGAAAATTTCTTTTGTAGAAAATCCAAATTTTTGTTCTTCATTTGCATTGTTAACCTGAAGAAGGATATTTTGAATTTTTCCTATACTATGAGCATCGTCAGATATAGTTTTTGCAAGTTTGAATGAATCAACGGAATGAATATAATCAAAAGTTCCAATAGCCTTTTTAACTTTATTAGTTTGAAGATGACCTATAAAATGGAATTTTGAATTATTTCGAATCTCCTCCGGAAGATTATTAATCTTCGCGATTGCCTCTATTACTCTGGATTCTGCAAAATCTCTTAATCCTGCATTATATGCCTCGATTATAGCTGATTCATCAAAATACTTTGTAACTGCAATAATATTTGGTTTATAAGGTGCGATATCTTCCTGTATCTGTAAAAGATTGTTTTTAACCGTGTTCTGCATAAATAATCATCCTACCTCTACAAGAAGTTGAATATAATATTAATTGTACTCTATACATCTCCAGGGGACAACTTTTTTATTTTCAACCTTACCTCCGCCTCTAAAATTTCCCCGAAAACCATGATGTCATCATGATTTCGGCATATTTTACATTTCTTCAAGTTTGGTTAATATTTTGTAATATTGTCTCTTTTTGAGCATGCCTTTTGATATTTTTTACATGCTCTCGATGTACATTGTTAGAATAAACCATTTTTCAACGGATTTTATCCTATGAATGCATGAGATTTTTTGATTTTTTTAAAGAAATTTGTATATAATAATTTATGACTTATTCGGAAAAAGAAAAATTTGATTATGCCTTCAAGCTTCACTCTCAAGGAAAAACAAATGAAGCTTTAAAACTTTATGAAGAAATACTTAAACAAAACCCTAATAATGCAGAAGTATTAAATCTTGCAGGAATCGTAAAGCTTTCTAAAAATTTGCCTGAA
>USJT01000271.1 GCA_900555175.1 uncultured bacterium | reverse complement strand
TCAAATTTTAATTTTCCTCCAGTTTCTTTACTTTCAAAATTTGAAAAGTCAGGTTCAAATTTACCAAAGAAATAAGCATTTTCACTAAATTGAGCGGAAGAATCTGCTTTATCTAGATATTTTATAGGCCTTGATAATTTTACTCCATCAATAAAGACAACAAAATCATCGTCATAATTTTTAGAAAAGCCCAATAATTCACAGATTTTAACATTTTGATTTTCTGCTTCAATTTTCTTGGGAGATTTACCATTATTTTGGATGTGATATATGTATTTGCTATCTCCTAATTTTAAATCATAAGGAGAAATGTCTATATATTTTAGAGGGAGAGAAAGGCCCAAAATCCAAAGCATTTGCAAATAATTATCTAAATTAAGAGAATAAGAAGGATTTGGCTGCTTCAAAAGTTGCGAATAAAGTGAAGCATATTTTTCCTCTGGGGATAGATCTGTTCCCCATGGAAGAACCGCATTATCTTCAAGTAATTCATTGTTATCAGTATCAATTTCCCCAATATGATAAGACGGACGCTCTGGTTTTCCAAGTAACTCAAAATCTTCAGAAATTGACTGTTGCCATATGTCTATACTTCGTAGCTGATCAATAGCAGATTGTTTTAAATTTTTGAGAATAATATCTGTCCCATGAGCTTCAATATTAGAGGTTTTTTGAGTATAAACATACACTATACCAGTATCAAAATCTTCTCCTCGCTTTTCGAACTGGCGAATCATCTCTTCTGAATAGTTATTTAATTTAATATCAGCAATCAGGTAATAATCATCCCCCTTTTGTTTTGTTACAATAGTAAAATCTCGTGTTAATTGCGCAACAGAAAACAAACCAATACCTATTTTGCCTATAAGTTTTCTTTTCTTTATTGGAGATAGTGTAGCATCTTTTTGATCAAAAATACCAAGATCTTTTTTTTGAGGGTTCCGTTTTGCACTTCCCCCTATATGATGTAAAACATTAGACAAAGTATCAATGGACATTCCATTACCATTATCACGGACAGTAATAGTTCGGAAAAGAGGAACATCAGTGTCAATATAAATTTCAGTAGCATCTGCGTCATAAGAGTTACAAATCAACTCTCTAAGAGCAGAATAAGCATGTCTATAAATTCCATCTGTAATTCTCGCTAAAACTTTCTGATCTGTTTTTAATAAGGTTTCCGTTTTTTCTTCACTATTAATTTTTGTTTTGATTTGATTAGCAAAATCAATAGTAGCCTTTTCTATTTGTTCAATATTGTCATTAACCATAGAATATGATCCTACCTTATTATAAGAAAATTTGTTCTTAATTATTTTAAAATACCATTCTTTGCATTATGTTAATATTAACTATATATTTTTTCAAGATATTTAATAAATAACAAATTTTATAACTTATTTTACCATTAATATAGACAACTTAAAGTACAAAAAACTTTTATTACATATAAAAGGCAATTTTAAGACTCAGAACGTTTCCACAGCTTATTTTCCTTATCTAAAGCATCCTGAAAATCGACTAATTCAATAATTTTATCGAAAAAAGGTGTTAGGGCATAAACATAAGAACCTCCGCAACCCACATTTTCCTGGTAAATAAGTCCGGTTCTTAAGAGAGCACCGGCTATCGCTTTGGTTTCTTTAACCTTCTCAGGTTGACTGTATTCATATCCTGCAATAAGTTTTGTAAAATAATTGGCATTTATTCCTTTAGGTGGTTCGTTGTGAAGTTTTATATATTTTAAATCATCCTCTCTCATTTTATATAATTGAGCTAATAGATGAATTTCTTCATCTGATAATGTTGCCAAAATCTGAGCGTATCTGTTAAATTCATTCGCATATATTGGAGATGGGAGTTGTTCACCTTTTACAATACTATTTATTGCTTTTGCTAAGAGTCTTAGATTCAGGCGAGCTGCTCCATTCATTGCTGCTAATGTATAGCGATGTATAAGAGAAATTTTGTCGTCATTGGCAATATTATTAAAATTTCCTTGTGTTATTTCATCAAATAGAATATCCCGGCTTTCCGCTAATTTTCTCTCGCAATGGGCATTCCATAGTTCTTGAATGGATGAAGTCGGTATGCCAAACAAGGATAATATATCCCAAGCCGCAGAAGCAGACATCTTTGTTATATCAGTATTCACTTTTTTACCTGTTAGTTTTAAGGGAAATGTTTTGTTACTATATAACGGTTTTAAATATTCTTCAACATTATCTTCTTTGTTATTCGGAACTTACATTATTTAACATCTCATCTACGATTTCTTTAATAAAGTCATATTCCCGCATCAGAAGAATGAGATGATATGCGCTGATTCCGGTATTTTTCTGAAACCAATTTCGCGAGACATACATGTTGATATCCAAATTATGTGCCACATACTTGTAAATTTGCCGCTTAT
>USJT01000270.1 GCA_900555175.1 uncultured bacterium | reverse complement strand
AAACCGCCAATACTCTTCCAATTTACAAGTTTTTTAGCTCTATTAAAGTATTTAGAAAGTTCATTTGCATCTGTAATATTTTCTTTTATAACACCACGAATCATTTTAACTGTATCTTCACACATTGATTCAAGGTTGTTAGAGAAGAAGCCTTTATCACCTTTGAATTTAATATTTTCGGCAATTAATGTTTCTTCTACAATATTACGATAAGCCTTTTTAAACTGTTTTGAACTGTATTTATCAGAAGTTACAAGATTTACAAATTCATTTACGGCATTATGAACTTTTTCATTACCGATTTTACCTACAAACTTGCCGTTTGCATCATGTTTTATCTTAAGAAGTTCATCGAAATGTTTTGTTTCATGTCCATCTACACCGGAAATACTACCAAGTTCATTTCTGAAAGTATTATAAATTTTTTCTTCTTTTGTTGCTCCTTCAGCTTCTGAATAGAATTTATGAATTTTATCTATTGCATCGCCATTTGCCCAAGTATTAATAAGATTAGACTTCTTGAAACTACCCATAATAGGACGGTGTAAAAGAGATGCAACCCCCATAACAATAAAGCTTGGGATTAAGCAGTTAACAATTAAACCTGAAGACTCACGTCTAAAAGCTTCAAAACCAGCATAACCGTTTGATTCTTTAGTTTCTACAATCGTACGAGGAATAATAGCTGTTGACAAATCCAATACAGAAACATTTACCATTGGTTGTTTTTCACACTGCTGAACCAATAAAATTGGCAAATCAGCTAAACCGCCTTTAAATGCCGGATTATTTTTCGCATTATTATCCCTATTTGGGGCACTATTATTATTTTTATTATTTACACTTAATAAACTAACTTTTTCTATCATAATATAGTCTGGTTTAAAAACTTCACACCTATTATAACAATGACACACTAATATTAAAAGTCAGGCAAAAAAAAAATTGCCATAATAACTGCTAATGTTAAGGAGATATTAAGAGCACTTTTTGAATTTTTTATTAAAAATAGATGTATTTTAAACAAAATTTTTATTTTTTTTGAAAAAAACTCTAAAAAAAATAATCAAAATATGCAAAAATTAAAAAAAAATTCACACAAATTTTTTGTAAATAATTGTAACAATTACGATTAATATTGAAAAATAGTATAGACAAAATATATACTACACGTAATTTTTAACAAATTCTATGGCATGGTCTTTTGTCAAAACATCACCTGAAATTTGTGCTTCATGTAAAGCATCCATAATTTCACCAAGACGTTTTGAAGGTTTTATGTTCAATATTTTCATAACCTCATTACCGTCTAACAATTTTGGTAATGGTTTTAAGGTTTCACGAGCTTCAAGATAGAATTTTAAAAGCATATTTAATGATGTTATATTACGTTCAACAATTTCATCCGTAATCTCAGGGCCACGTGCAGATAATCTGTCAGCTTGAGCAAGAATAATTGCATCGATAGCATTTTTATCCATTTTTCTCACATATCTCATCATAATTTTTTCGGTAATCTGAGGAGAATTCATTACATGAGACGGATAAATATGATACTTAATCATTGATGAAATATAATCAATCTGTTTATTTGAAAAATGCAGTTTCTTTAATATCTTTATAGACATTTTTGCACCAACATCATCGTGTTTTATAAAACGATGCTTGCCTTCTTCAATTGTCCATGTAGAAAATTTCCCGATATCGTGCATAAATGCAGCAAGCTTCAAATGAGCAAGTCGAGAAAATCCACCAAAATCGATACGATCTAAATGCTCTTTTACAACATCAGAAGCATTTTCATACAATAATTGAACCTGTTTAACAGTTTCAATCGAATGATGAAACAAGTCTAAATGATGATGAGAATTTGGCGGAACTTGTTTCAATTCATTTACAAAAGGAAAGATTTCTTCTAAAAGCCAAGTTTTATTCATATTTTCAAGAGCTTGATGAGCATACTTTCCACTAAACAGTTTCAAAACCTCATAATTAATTCTTTCAACCGCAGGCTTATGAATTAAATCAACATACTTGCAAACAGCGTTAATCGTTTCAGGAGCCAACTGAAATCCGTACAATGCCTGAAATCTGTAAACTCTTAAAAGCCTTAAAGGATCATCTATAAAATTGTGTTCATTAACATAATTAATGCACTTATTTTTAATATCCGTAACCCCGCCTGAAATATCAATTACATCACCTGTTCTGATGTTAACGGCAATTGCATTAATAGTTAAATCTCTCCTCATCAAATCTTTTTCAATAGAATCACCAACAGGATTTGTTACATCAATATAATTAATTTTGTCAGGCAAAACAAGTCTGTAAATCTTATTTTCTTCATCTAAAGGTACAAAAGTCGCATTAAATAAATCTGCTAGTTTTAGAGCAAATTCTCTTGCATCTTCATCCATAACAATTATAT
>USJT01000269.1 GCA_900555175.1 uncultured bacterium | reverse complement strand
TACCGTAACAGACGACGATTTGAAAAGACTTATGGATTTGCCAGATGTCGATGATTTGAAATAAATTCTTGAAATTGATTGAAAACTTCCCGTTCAAGCGGAGCAACTAAAAACTTGTTCCGCTTGTAGAGTTCCTGCATTCGTTGCCAGCGGTATTCCGCTGCTGTTAGACTTATGTCACATATCTGAGCTATTTCATCAGCACTTTTGACCTTTAATCCCCATAGTACACACGCAGGTGCAAGTAGCCTGCTTGCGAAAACATTCGCTTCCTGCTCAATTGGGTTGTCAGTTGGTGAGTTTTCTCGGTTGACAAGCTCATACTTTCCGACATGACCGAGTAGTATATGGCCAAGCTCGTGCGCAATGGTAAAGCGTTTCCGCTGTCTGCTACATTCTTGCCGTACAAGTATTATAGGTTGTTTGTTTATGACCGTACATTTACCGTCATTGCCTTGCTCCAACTTATCATAATACTTAACAGCGATGCCAAGCTTGTGACACAGCTCAACAATGTTTACCGGAAGTTCCTTTATATTTTCCTTTACAAGGATTTCCCATGACATATTTCTTGATTTTTGGTACTGTTTGTAATCCATAATAAAATCACCTCATACATATTATGGATTACAAAATCGAATATATAAAAAAACCGCCTGTTGTTCGCACCAACAGACGGCTTATAAAAAATAGGGATGAGAGATAAATTAAATATCCTCAATGTTATTTTATATCAATTGACATATATTTGTCAATAAAATGAGGATGTTTATGGACAAAGAATTATTTTTACCCTTAGCTTTTTTAGGTGTCGTGCTACTTATTATAGTTATAATTTTAGTGAAGGTATTGGCAACTAAAATTAAAAACACATATATTAGAAGAAAATACAAACTTTCTAATGAACAAATATATGGTCAAGACAAAGCTACTGAAAAATTGATTGCTCTTCAAAATTCAGTTGACGAATTGTATAAAAAAATAGATAAGCGATATGAGCAGTTTTTGCCAAATCTTTATGATGTAAATTCATTAAGTGAGACCAATATTAAACTTTTAAAGATTGAAAAAAGCAATAAATATCTCAGTTCTCGCTTGGACGATAAGACCAATTTAGAGTATGAAAAATTGAAAAGAAAGTATGCTCAGGTTGATGAACTAATAAAATCTATCAATCCATCCGGAAACCGTGCCAGCAAAATATTATCAGATATTATAAGCGATGCTGACTATGTTAAACAAATTATACTACTAAAAAATAAAATTTCCTTTTTGGAATCTGCACAATCAAATTTGACAGCAATTCCGTATATGACCAAAATAGTAGCTGATTATGAAACTTACGGACTTGAACATTTAGCTAAAGAACTTGACTGGGGATATAATCAACAACGGATGAAAAAAGTTAAATCCATTCGTGATATTCGTCACGACGCAAAAGCTATGGTTGAAAAAAATAAAGAAGCGTTATACCAATTATCGTACCTACTCAATCTATTTCCCTCGTTACAAGATGTTATTGAAACGGATTATAATGATTTGCCGATTATAGATGTCAATGAATTACCCGATTATGATCCAACTCGTGACTATTTGTCTAAAGAAGAATATAACAGTTTATCTACCGTGGAAAGAAATCAATTGGCTTTAGACCGTTATAAAGCATCTCATAAAAAATCAAAATGGCAAATTGGTCGTGATTATGAATTGTATATTGGATATAGATATTCACAGTCAGGATACTCTGTTGATTATTTCGGTTCATATATGGGATTAGAGGATTTAGGTCGTGATTTGATATGTAAAAAAGGTAATAAAGTTTTGATAGTTCAATGTAAATATTGGAGTTCAAAAAAAGAAATACATGAAAAACATATAACTCAACTATATGGTACTATGGCAAGTTATTGCATTGAGCACAATTGCCCTAAAGAAAATGTTAAGGGAGTTTTAATAACAAATATTCAACTATCTCCTATGGCTAAGAAAATGGCAAAATACTTAGGTATAAAATTCAGAGAAAATATTGAAGTTGATGATTACCCATGTATAAAATGTAATATTGGTCGTGATATGTATGGTGAAACAAAAATATATCATTTGCCTTTCGACCAACAATATGATTCTACTAAAATCAGCAAGAAAGGGGAATTCTACGCAATGACGGTGGCTGAAGCAGAAGAAGCAGGATTTAGACGAGCCTTTAAATGGTTTGGTAATTAAAAAATCCCCGTACTGCTGGAACAGTACGAGGAAAATTGAAAGGGTGTCGGCATTTTTACTTGGTGGAACAAGAGCCGATACCAAATCACAGGAGATGATATTATGGCAAAAGCCAAAAAACTGAAATCGGGCAACTATCGTGTTTTAGTACCTGACTACAAAGACGAAAACGGTAAATGGCATTATAAATCGTTTACCGCCAAAACGAAAA
>USJT01000268.1 GCA_900555175.1 uncultured bacterium | reverse complement strand
AATAGAACCAGAGTTCTACCCGGATTTGATTGGCCTGTTGTTCGTGGTGGGGTTACGTTGATTCTCTGGAAAGCGCCGACTCTCGCCTTCCGCCTTCCCCCTCTTCTCTGCCGCAGACTGCCCAAAAACTGACCGCCGCCAAGGCAAATGCCATGACCATGAATGATGACAGTTTATTCACAGCCAGAATCGGAATGTCATGGGGATTGGGATTATTTTAGTTTGTCGAAGTCGATTTTCTGTGAATTTGGATGTATTGGATGATTGGTTTAAAGTGTTTCCGACTGACAAAATTATCAATCAGGGGATAACGAGAATTAGTATGTTTGAGCGACGTTTTTATAGTTTATCCAAGATTTTGTGCCGCTAAACGACGTGCTTCTCGAGAAGCATTAAGACGATCTTTTATTTGTTTATCCATAAGATAATTAAGTATGATCTTAGATATAAACCAAACCATAAGATAGATTAATGCGTAAATTAAATCAAGCCAGCAGAATACAAACCAAGTCGGAATCCATAAATATTTATAAATGGATTTAATTAGATTTCTTCCTTTGACAAACTTAACTTCTTCTTGATCGATAGGTGTTGTCATTGATGTCCCTTCGCCCAGCCCATCCATGATGAAATAATGTTTTGTGTTATTATAGGTGTAATATACAAACCAAAACGGGGCCAGAACGTAACGGCCATTATGCTTCAGGTGATAGCTGTTACTTGCTCGGAAATTTTGTATTTCATTTCCGGATAACTGTTTTTGAGCGTTTTGTGTAGCGATATCGTTTACAAGAGCATCGCCATACTTGTTCCAAGTCAAATCGGTTTCAGTGTCCAATGCCAATGTTAAAGGACGTTCCCCTGATTCCAAGCCAAGCAAAGCCGGATCATACTCTTTGGAGGCCATCACATTATATTTGTATTGTTGGCTAAATGCTTTCAATTCGTTTGGTATATCGTTTCCCTCGTAAGCTAAACAGAGAAAAGCAAAATTACCTTGAGATGTTCCTGTTTGTGGAATAAATTTCTTTACTTTTTCGTTGTTTAAACTATTCCCTGAGAACGAGGCTCTGACTTCTGTAGTTTCTATAGCCATTTCGCATGACCATGAAGACTGATAGGTGCCTTCATAAAGGAACATGGGAAGATATGCTTTAATGACATTTCCGGGATTGATACATTGGAAAATATCAGTTGGTACATAATCATGATCTACTAAGTTATCAATCATTGATTTTTCGAAATCTTTTTCGGATGTTCGAAATATGATCAAACGTTCTGGAATAGGAACTTTCTTAGCAGTAATAAGAGGATTGAATGCTTTGTTATGGCAATAAGGACATTCAACTTCTGCCTGAAATGGACTAAATGACGTAATTACTTGTTTACAGCTTGGGCAAATAACCTGTTGCAGTTCTAGTGTTTCTGACATGATGTTTTTTTGTGTTAATTTTTGAAATTATTTAATCTTGCCACTTTAATTATCAAATTTCTTTCTTGAATGGTATAGATGACTTGATTAGAAAGCGCTTCTATTTGTTCCCTATTTCCTTCGATTATTTTTTCACAAAGATTATCTATAGTGTTATTTAGAGTAATATCTATATCTTGTGTCTCGGGATAGGTTTGAAGAGGGCTGTTGTTTAATGCATCAAAGCAACGATTTAACAATTTTTTGATATCAGGATCTTTGATTTCGCGTGTTTTTTGTTGGATCTTGTTAATTAAATTTTGTTTAAAAAAAGAAGATTTTTTTTTGATTTTGCAAAGATGCAGTAGTTGAATCATTTGCAAGTACCGTCATAAGCTGTATAACAATGAAAAGTGCCAACAAGATGCTTTGGATGATTAACGGCCATTTCATGCTTTCCGGATTTATGAATATGCAAATAATAGCAGCAATAAGTTCTACAAAGAAAAATGTTGTACTTTGAATCCACAGACTTCCTATTAGAACTGCCGAGGAGGATCCTTTTGCAAATATCGGAGTGGCACATAGGCAGAGGTATGCAAAAGTTGCAAATCCATATGAGCACCAAGATGCGTTTGTGTGTTCGACTCCTTCAAAGAAGAAAATCATATTGAATACAGCAAAAAACACCAAATGTATGATGATTTTCATTAATGTTTTTTTCATGGTTGTTGATTTTATAAATTACTCATAATTTCATCCACTTTAGCGTCGTATTTTTCTTGAGTAATAAGACCTGCATCAAGTAGTTTTTTTAGTTTGCCTAATACTTCCATAGGATCTGACTGTGCTGGTGTAACAGGAACTTGTTGCTGTGAAAAAGTAGAAGAACTCATTGACGCAAAGGCGCTTCCTGCAGCTAAGCCAATGCCAAGCCCCGCCCCTGCTCCAGCGAGACCACCGGCTCCAGGATTGACTGCAATATCTTTAAGAAGTTCTTGTTGAACGGCTTGATTGTAACGAGCGTCGG
>USJT01000267.1 GCA_900555175.1 uncultured bacterium | reverse complement strand
CAAAATAAACCTATATTAATATTTTAAGAGATTATGTTAACAAATGTAACGAAATATTCAACTTGTGAAATTCAATAATTTCAAAATACTTTATATGTGTAAGAAGAGATGAAAAATATAAGGAGAGATTGAGATGACTTTTTTAGCACTTGATGCACAAAAAAACTTATTTACATTGCAGAAAAGCCAACTGCAATTTGAACAAACTCTGGTTATGAGCAGAGCAAACTATATTACAAAACAAATGGGCTACAGAGCACAAGAATTAGAAGACCAAGAGATTGATGTGGATGATGATCCGACTTATATCCAGTTACAGCAGGAGGAGTCGTATCTTGAGACACGGCAGGATTCACTTGATTCGCAGATAAGCTTAATGGAAAACGAGATTTCCAGCTTGAAGAACCTTGTTAACAGCAACATTAAATCTTACTGTACATTGAACCTTATAGGTCAATAGTAAAGTAAAGCATTTATAAAAAGCTGAAAACCTTACAAGTTAGCTTCAAAAAGCTCAACTGTATTAAGCATCAACGATGCGATAGTCATCGGGCCAACTCCGCCCGGTACTGGTGAAATATATGCGGCGATTTTAGAAACATTTTCAAAATCTACGTCGCCGCGAACTTTCCCGTTCTCATCTTTATAAATACCAACGTCTATTACAACACAATTTGATTTTAACATTTTTTCCCCTATAACATTTTTCCCTACTGCTGACACGATTATATCAGCAGTTTTTGTTATTTCGGAAAGATTTTTTGTATGACTATGACACATAGTAACTGTTGCATTACGTTTCAACAACATCTGTGCAACTGGCTTTCCTACCAAATTTGAACGTCCTACAACTACAACATGCTTACCCTCAATATTTATATTATATTCATCAAGCAAAAGAAGAATTCCTTTTGGTGTACAAGGATAAACGTAAGGTTCTTCGCCTGCAAATAGTTTTCCAAGATTGTACGGAGTTAGTCCATCAACATCTTTTTTTGGGGAAATCTCATCTATTACCTTAAATTTGTCAATATGTTCAGGCAGAGGAAGCTGAACAAGAATTGCGGTTATATTTTTATCATTATTTAATTCACGTACTTTATCAAGAAGTTCGCTTTCTGAAACATTTTTCGGATATTCTATAACAACAGAATTTATTCCTAATTTTTCGGCCGTTTTTTTCTTGTTGCGAACATATATTTGACTTGCAGGGTTATCTCCAACCAAAACTACTGCAAGAGTCGGCTTTAAAGACATTTTTTCAATCTTTGTCTTTAAAGTGTCAAATATTTTATCTCTTAATTTTTTGCCGTCTAATATTTCTGTCATCTTACCTACTCTTTCAATTGCGGAAGATTTAATCTAAAATAAAACTGTTTAATAGCATTTTGAATTAAAGGAGATTCCTTATCCATAGCGTGAGTTTTCAACTCTTCGTCAATAGGAATTACCCCAAGAATATCTAATTCATAACGTTGTAAAAAGTCATATAACGCATTCAAATCAGATCCGTCAGCTTTATTAATTACAACACCAAGCTGATTTCCTGCAGCATATTTTGCACTAAATTCTTCAATACGTTTTGCAAGATGAGCACTCTCATCTGTCGGATTTGCAATAATCAAAGTTGTATCAATATCTGTATCAACAAGCTGATTTAAATATTTCAAATCAAATTCACAATCAAAAATTACAATATCATATCTGTCAATAAGCTTTAAAACAGCATCGTTAATCTGACCTGTAATAGGGCAACGGCAATCCTTTGAGCCTACAAACCAAGATACAATTATATCAACATTTTCATCAAGCGAAACAACAATATCTTCCATAGCCCATTCTACAAATTCCTGCTTTGACATACCTTCAGGAATCCCTGTTTTATATTCATGTTTCCCGCTTCTTATACCGTAAATTGTATTTCTTATATCAAGCCCAAAACTATGACCAAGTTCACTTGATAAATCATTATCAAACAACAAAATAGATTTTTCCGGAAAATATTCCTGAAAAACTCTCAAAAAACTTTTTACAATAGTTGTTTTACCACTTCCGCTTTTTCCAGTTATTGCTAATTTGTATGTCAAATCAAATACCTTTCTTTCAAAGTTTCTGACAATTGTTTGGTTAAATTCATAGCTTTTTCAGCCATTTCAACACTCAAAGAACCCGCACCGCAAGACGGGGTAATAAGAGAATTTTCTATAATAATTTTCTCATCAATACCTTTTTTGGTCAAATATTTAACAGCTTTTTCAAAAACAGAAACCATCTCTTTCAAATCAGTTTTTTCTAAAATTTCAGGACGTAATGTTGGAACAACACCCCAAGCAATTTTTCTTCCCTGAGCCAAATATGTCTCTAATTTTTTATTAAAAAGACTCAAATTTTGAGAATAAGTATAAGCATCAAAATTAATAATATCAACACCTGCGTTTATAGGAACATTCCAATCGCACTTTCCGCAACAATGAATT
>USJT01000266.1 GCA_900555175.1 uncultured bacterium | reverse complement strand
AAAAGCCCATATCTGCGGTTATTAAGACAATATCTTTATCTTCATGCGCAAGCTCTATTAATGTATTTATAAAAGTTTTTCTCATTAATACTTCTCCTCAATTTCCGCTAATGCAGCTTCTAACTGTTCATCATTAGGAGATTTATAATGCCACTCAAGCTTGTTTTCCATAAATGAAACACCTTTTCCTTTAACAGTATTTGCAATAATTGCAATTGGTTTATCGCTTTTATAAGTTAAAGCTTTGTGCAAATCATCAAGGTTATTACCATCTATTACTAATGTATCAAAACCAAAAGTTTTTACCCTTTCTTCCAGATTAGATTGATTAATAACCTCGTTAACAGCACCGAAACCCTGAAATTTATTATAATCTACAATAAATACAAAATTATTTAACTTATGAGTAGAAACAAACATTAAAGCTTCCCAAACAGAACCTTCATCACATTCTCCATCACCACAAATTACAAAAACTCTTCCTGCTTTTTTATCTATTTTCTTTGCAAGAGCAAAACCAGCAGCAATAGAAGGTCCGTGCCCTAAAGAGCCTGAAGAAATTTCAAAAAATGGAGATTTTTCTTTATCAATATGACAAGGCAAAGAGCCGCCGTCAATTGAATAATTTTCAATATAATCTTTTGGCAACAAACCTCTATGATACAAAACAGAATATAAAGCCGCACTGGAATGCCCTTTACTCAATATTATTATATCTCTATCCGCTGAATTTATATTATCCTGATTAACATTTGCAACATCAAAGTACAAAGCATATAATATATCAACAACACTCAAAGCAGAACCTACATGAGATACATTTGCCTTATGAACCATTTTTAAAATTGTTTTTCTTATTTCTTTCAACTTTAAATTTTTCATTATTATCACCTATCTACATACAAAACTATACAAGCACCTTAACTTTATTATTTATAAATTGAATGATAGTTTCTGCAATTCTGTCAATTTCTTCATCTCCTAAAGCAGGGAATGTTCCAACCCAGAAAGTGTTATTCATAACAAAATCTGTATTAGGTAATAATTTATAATATTCATCACTTAATTCTTTCGAGTTTATTAATTTTGAATTTCCAATTCTAAAATCCACATCATTATCTACAATCATAGGTTGTCTCAAGATATTACCCGCAAATAACTGACGTGTACCTATTTTGTGATTTTCTAAATATTCAACCATTTCTTGTTTTGTAAATGGCGCATTCTCTTTTACGGAAATCAAATATCCAAACCATGAAGGTTTTACTCCGTCATTAATTTTTGGAAGAATTAAATACTCACTCATTTTAGATAATTTTTCAGTCAAACGAGCAGCATTATGAGTTCTAATACCAATAAATTTATCTAATTTATCAATTTGAGAACAGCCTAAAGCAGCTTGCCAATCAGTAATTTTTAAATTAAATCCGATATGAGAATATGTATATTTGTGATCATACCCATACGGAAGATTTCCTAACTGCTGAGAAAATCTCTTACCGCAAACTCCATCACGTCCTGGCGGGCAACAGCAATCTCTTCCCCAATCTCTAAATGACATTATAATTTTATATAATAGAGGATCATTGGTGACAACTGCACCACCTTCTCCCATTGTTAAATGATGAGCAGGATAAAAGCTAAATGTCCCGATATGTCCAATTGTACCAAGTTTCTTTCCCTTATATTCTCCACCCAAAGCATCACAACTGTCTTCAATTACCCAAAGATTATATTTCTTTGCAAGTGACATTACTTTATCTAAATCATAACTGTTACCTAAGGTATGAGCCAAGAATATAGCTTTTGTTTTAGGAGTAATTGCTTCTTCTATTTTATCCGCATCAATATTATAAGTTCCTATTTCACAATCAACAAACACTGGCACCATACCATATTGAATAATAGGATTTATTGTAGTAGGAAATCCTGAAGCGACAGAAATAACTTCATCTCCTTTTTTCAAAGCTCTTTCTCCTAATTTATGAGATGTTAAAGCTGAAAATGCTAATAAATTTGCACTTGAGCCGGAATTTGTTGAAAGCGCATATTTTACACCAAGATACTTCGCAAATTTAGATTCAAATTCTTTATTAAATCTGCCTGCTGTAAGCCACATATCTAAAGAAGCATCGATCATATTTAATAATTCTTCTTCACCTAAAAGTTTTCCGCTTGGCGGAATATAATCAAATTCTCTCTTCTTTCCATATACTTCTTTATAATATTCTATTGCAGCCTGTTTTACTTTATTGCGTAATTCTTGTTCCATTTTATGTTTCCTTCAAATTCTTTTATTTGATTTAATGTATATTCATACATATCTGTATCTTTTGAATAAAAATGTTTATACCAATCAACAGTTTTTGAGATTGCAACATCTGCTTTATATGTAGGAATCCAACCCAAAACCTTTTTAGCCTTTTCAATATTTAACATCAAAAGATTCGCTTCATGCAAATCATCTTTTTTATTAAC
>USJT01000265.1 GCA_900555175.1 uncultured bacterium | reverse complement strand
TGTTGTATTTTCAAATTTTGGGCAAGGCTTATTAATCCTAATAACAGAATTTGTGCCAACGAAAATAACCTTTAGTCCTTTAATCTTTTTTACTTGTTTTTCAAAGCCATTTTCATCTATTAATAAAATTCTATTATTTTTAAAATCAAAACGATTTCTAAAACGAATTTTTATACCAAAAATATTTATTCTAAACGAATGATTAGCCGTACCTTTTTCAATAAACTTCAATCTTCCACACCTATATTATATTTATTATTACACTTAACAAGCATAATAATAAACTAGCCATACGGCTATTTTTAGATCTGTATACCCTTTAATTGTAAAAATACTAAAAAATATAAATCTATTACTCTTTAGAATAATATTTTCGCGTACGAGATTATTCAATTGTCGCAATTATTTGTTCGTAATACTTTTTATCTTTACAAGGCACTATGTGGCTTTTATTACGTTCTTCATTAAATACAATTTTACCTTCAATCGGGATACTTTTTGTTGCTTTTCTTAAAAACCACTCATACATCGTATCTACATGTCCGACATCTAATGCTCTAAAACCTAATTGAGAAAGATCGTAGGCAAGAATTGTAGCAGTAGGACCAAGTGCAATTATATACAATTCAGCTTTTGCATTTTTGCAGGCATTAAATATTTCATCATATTTTGAAAAAGCATCTTTTATAGGACATATAATTCGTCTTATCGACTTTGTATTGGAGAATAAGTCGTTTCCGATACCAAGTCTGCTTCCTGCGCCTTCAACAATTACAATATCTTTATCATTCCACAATTTTTTCAAATTATTGTAATAATCATTTCCTTTTGTTTCACTTGAAAATTTTGATTGTCTTGTTAAAAAAGCGTCACCGTAAGATTTTTCAAAATTCATATATTTATATAAAAAATCTCTGCTTGAAATTAGTACGCGTCTAAAATAATCACTCGGGCAAAATCCAAACACATCAGGAATACCGACCATCAAATTATCAAACTTATTTGTCAAAACTTCACATAAGCGTTTTGCAAGTTTTGCATCATACTGTTGAAAATTTATACTTTCCCCCATCATTATTTTAAATTCACCATCTCCAAAACGAGCCAAAGACTTGTCAGAATCAATAAGTTCATACATTGTATCGTACAAATTTAAAACTTTTGGCAATTTTACATTTTGCAGAGTTCTCGGATCAGCCAGTTCATATAAAAGATTTGCGAATTTTTCATCCATTTTATTTTTATTTACGGGTAATCGAAATTTCAAACGCAACCCTAATAAATTAACTATTAATCTTCCGGTAAGTTTATTCTTTTTAATAAACACAACAAATTCTCCTTAATTAACAGCTATTATATCACAAATTGTTAACATTTTAGCCATGCCGGTAAATATTATAGTTAAATATAGATATGAGTGACGAAATTAATAAAAAAGTTATAGATATATTTTCAAAGCATAACAATCACATATCTGAAGAAACTCTTGAAAAAGTAAAATATTATGCCGGCTTCAACTATGTAAGAATTGACAGAGATCATAACGGCAACAAATTTATTCCTGAGCACTTGTTAAAATATGCAGAAAAATGCCATTATATAGTTCGGGTAATGAGAGAATATAAAGGGGAAACAGTACTTTACAATTATGATGTGCCAAACAGCGATCTTTTCAAATTTATGAAATCTTTTGAAGAAAATACTCTTGATGGTACTATAATTGAAATAGATAAATATTTCCCGGAGGATTTAGCATAACAAATGAATTGTTTTTTTAGAGAAAATCACGAAGCCTTATATAAATGCAACAAGCCATACCAATATGTTGGAGGAGAATTTCTTTCGTATAATAAAGATTTTGACTCTGCAAAAGTCAGATTTGCATTTGCATTTCCTGATAAATATGAAATAGGGATTAGCAATCTCGGACTTAGAGTTTTATATGATTTAGTTAATAAACAGCCTAATTTTATGGCAGACAGAGTGTACGCACCGGAAGCCGATTTCAAGCCAAAGCTTTTATATGGACTTGAGAGCAAACGTTATATCAAAGATTTTGATGCCGTTGGATTTTCTTTGCAATATGAAATGGCATATCCGACAGTTTTAAAAATGCTTGAAATGTCAGGAATTCCTTATCGCAATGATATGAGAGGAGATAATGACCCGATTGTTATTGCAGGCGGGCCTTGTGCATTCAACCCATTACCCGTTCAAGATTTTATTGACGTTTTTATGATTGGTGACGGCGAAGATAGTATTGTTGAAGTTTGCGAAATTTTAGAAAAAACAAAAGGTTTGCCAAGAAAAGACAGAATTAAAGCACTTTGTGAAGGTGAAAATTCCGGTCGTTGGGCAGCTTCAATTGGCGGAACGGTTACAAAGAGAATTGCTCAATTAAAATACGATACAGCCTTAAAATCTTATCCAATACCATTTTCAACCTCAGTCCAAGATAGAGCGGTTGTAGAAATCAGGAGA
>USJT01000264.1 GCA_900555175.1 uncultured bacterium | reverse complement strand
CAAGCAAGAGAAATAAGCATAGTAGGAAAGTCAAATTTATACGTAGGTACACCCTCGACATCCTTAAATACAATATCCACCATAAGCCGAAGCAATCCATACTGATATACTGTTCCGATTATAAAACCAATATAGGACAGCGGTCTGTATCCTCCTAAAATTGCCCTGCAACATTCTTTCTGTGAATAGCCGAATACTCTCATCATAGCAATAGTTTTTGTATTTCCGTTTATTACTGTAGTTATAGCAAGAAACAGAGTTGTAAACGCTAATACAAGTCCGATGACCAACATCATCACACCCATCATTTCACTTGATAAATCTTTCATACTAAACGACATTTGTGTCATAGCTGAAAAGCAAAACGAAGCAAAAATAATGAAGAATACAAGTGCCTTTTTAGATTTCAAGGTATTCCTTTTCAAATACTCTACAAACGACAATTCACTGCTTTTTTCGATTCTATGATTTGGTGTTTTAGAAGCAGTTTGCATATTATCTTTCAAAAGCAGCAACACAGGTTTTTTGAATTTGTACCAGGCATAATAAACTGAAAGTGCCGAAAAACACACAGTCGGCAATACCACAAAATAAAATAAAATGCTTGGATGAAAATTGATAGTTATCTCAGGAAGCATTTTATCTTCATTTTGTAGAGCGTAAAACCACGGCATTATAAGAAATGCTCCTGCATATCCGGTTACAGTTCCAATAAATATACTAATTCCGAATACCCAAAAGCTTTTTGCAATTTTGATATTTGAATATCCCAACGCCTTTAATATCCCAAGTTCCTTCTTATGCGTGTCAATATAATGCTTAATATAAAACAACAACATAACAATCGCAGTTAAAAGCAAGCATCCGCCACTTACAAGGCAAACGACTTTTGCGGTAGAAACCTGAGCATTATAAAAAAACATTGATAATTCAGATGTAATTTCACTCTCAATTAATCGAATATCAAAATAAAAGTTCAGAAACATTGTACAAACAAGAACAGCACAACAGGCTATAATGGAAATACCGATGAGTTTTGAAACATTTTTTATTCCAACGAGCATACCATCACCACCCTATCTCATAAGCAGTCTTTTGTGCTTCATTTGTGTAAATTTCAGATATTTTTCCGCTATTCATTTTTATAACTGTGTTTGCCATTTCCGCAATATTCAAATTGTGCGTTACCATTACAATCGTAAAACCATATTCCTTTTGAAGTTTACATATATAATCAAGAACCTGTCGTCCTGTTTGTTCGTCTAATGCTCCTGTCGGTTCGTCAAGAAATAATACTCTCGGTCTTTTTGCCAAAGCTCTTGCAATAGATACTCTTTGCTGTTCGCCACCCGAAAGTTCGCTGGGATATTTATGTAGTTTTTCTCCGAGTCCAACCGCTCTAATGACGTTTTTATAATCTTTATTATTTGCTAAATCAGCACCCATTTTTACATTTTTATCAACGCTCATATTGGGTAGCAAATAATACTGCTGAAAAATAAATCCGACATTTTCCTTACGAAATGAAGTTAATTCATTATCAGAAAGTGCTGTAATATTCTTTCCGTCATAAAACACTTTACCGCTGTCAGGGCGTTCAAGACCTGAAATTACATTCAAAAAGGTTGACTTGCCAGAACCAGATGCGCCGAGAATAACCACAAAATCATTATCCTCAATATCAAGACTGATGTCCTTTAATACTTGGAATCGGCTTTCTCCGTTTTGGTAGGATTTTATTATATTTCTCGCTTTAATCATTATTTTCTCCTTCCTTCAGCTTTTTCAAAATACTCATACATACCTCAGTAATCATTGTACTGATTTCTTCGTCTGTAAATCGGCACATTTTTGTGGCACAAAGCGTTGCAATTCCGTGTGTATATATCCAAAGATGATGATACAGTTTTTTCCCAGCTGCCTTGCAAATTTTGTAATCATCTTGAATTGACAATAGAATTTGCTCATAACTTTCATCTATCAGCGGAAGTACACCAGATAAGTCAGGAATTTGTTTTTGCTCCGTCATAAAGAGGAGTTGAAAAAGCTTAGGCTCATTAACAGCGAAGAGAATATATTGTGTACCCACCCCTTTAAACGGGGGCTCTGTTGTTAGTCCTTTATTGACATATTCTTTATACAGAGCTTTAGCAGATTTAATCATATCCTGCTGAACCTCCTCCATATTTTTAAATACAGTAAAAATGGGTCTTGCCGAACTACCGAGATATGTTCCTAACGCTCTTGAAGTCAAAGCCTCATATCCGTCTGCCCTGACAATATTTAATGCGGCTTCAATAATTTCTGCTTTTGTAAATTTGGCTTTTGGTGGCATACTTTATCTCTCCTTTTACTAAATCACTCGTTTTAAATCAGCTGATTTAATTATAATTGAAGCCCACCTGAAAGTCAATAAGGCGGCAGAGATTAATTCCTTCAGCCTTATTGACTGCTTATGAAAAGATGATTTCTTCGTTCATAATATCCCAATTGCTAC
>USJT01000263.1 GCA_900555175.1 uncultured bacterium | reverse complement strand
TGAGTTAAAAATATATCTGTAATATTTGCTTTGTGCCAATCATATTTAGGGTTAATACTTACATAAGGGTCAACCAATACTGAATTATCTTTTAATTTAAGTTCAAATGCACTATGTCCTATATATTTTAAATCCATAAGTTCTCTCCTTTATTTTACAAATTTAATATTTAATCAATATAGCAAATTTTATTGTAAAATACAATTATGCAATATAACTTATTAATGCAAAAATGTATAGAGTTAGCAAGACAAGGAGAAGGTCAAACGTCCCCAAACCCTCTTGTAGGCTGCGTTGTTCTTGATAAAGACGGGAATGAAATTTCAACAGGCTACCATCATAAGTACGGAGATAACCATGCTGAAAGAGATGCTCTTTTAAAATTGCACAACGGAGAAGAAAAAGGAGGAACTTTAATTGTAAATTTAGAGCCTTGCTCACATTTTGGGAAAACTCCGCCTTGTGCTGATTTAATTATTGAAAGAGGCATCAAAAAAGTTGTAATAGGAATGCAAGATATAAACCCGATTGTTGCAGGCAACGGAATTTGGAAGTTAAAAAATGCAGGAATTGAAGTTATAGAGCATGTTCTTGAAGATGAATGCAAACAATTGAACGAAGTTTTCATCAAGAATATGACTAAAAAAGAAGTATTCGTAGCCATAAAAACAGCAACAACTCTTGATGGAAAAATTGCGACAAAAAGCGGTTCTTCAAAATGGATTACATCAGAAAAGGCAAGAGAAGAAGTCAAAAAAATCAGAAACAGATATGATGCTATATTAACAACATCTTCAACAATTCTTGCTGATAATCCGACTATGGCACACCGTAAAAAAATTATTCTTGATAGAGAATTAAAGACTAATATTGAAGCTCCTATATATAAAGAAGGCGAAATATATTTATTTAATGCAACACTTGATATGTTTGAAGGTGGAATTAATTTTATAAAAACTCCTGTTTATAAAAACAAACTGGATTTAAAATACATTTTAGAAAGAGCTTTTAATCTCGGAATTAAAAGCATATTAGTAGAAAGTGGCGGACACTTGAACGGGGAAATTTTAAAATATACAGATAAAATATATCATTTTATAGCCCCAAAAATAACAGGCGATAACAGATCTTTATCCTGTTTTGATTTTAGGGAAATAGATAATATTAATGATTCATTCAATTTTAAAATCACACAAGTTGACACCTTTGCACCTGATATTTTATTAACTTACTATCCTATTTCAAAATAGGGAAAAAAGTTGTATAATAAAATTTATGAAGAAAAAATCTACAACAGCAGCGGGAACTTTTTATCCTAATGACAAAACGAAATTAGAAAATCTCATAAAAAGTTACGAAATCTTAGAACCAAAATACTATTCAAGAGCCGTCATTGTTCCTCATGCCGGTTATATTTATTCAGGAAAGCTCGGAGCAGAAGGTATTCAGCACATTAAGCCCGATATTAAAAACGTCTTTATTTTCGCGCCTTCTCACTATGAAAGGCTTTATGGCTGTGCGATATGTGATTATGATGAATTTGAAACACCTTTAGGCAACATACAGGTAAATAAAGAACTTGTTCAAGAAACAGCTAAACTGTGTGATTGTAATATAGAAAATAAAGCTTTTGAAAAAGAGCATTCAATAGAAGTTCAACTTCCTTTTATTAAGTACTTCTTACCTAATGCCAAAATCGTACCTATATTATACGGATGCGAAAACTTTAAAAATTTATGTGAAACACTTGAACATTTTTGGGAAAATCCTGACAATGCTTTTATAATATCAAGTGATTTAAGTCACTTTTACCCCGAAAAGGAAGCCTCAAAAATTGACAATTACACAGCTAGAATGATTGAAGAAAATAATTTAAGCAATTTTGAACAAGAACAAGCCTGTGGAGCGGTAGGGATTTGCGGGCTTATTGAATTTGCAAAAAAGAAAAACTTTTCATTAATAAGAGTAGGCCTTACAAATTCTGCGGCATCAACAGGAGATTCTTCAAGAGTAGTAGGCTATGGTAGCTGGTTTTTATACGAAGGAGAGAAAAATAACTATATAAAAAAATATTATTCAAACTTCTTACAAAAGGTTTGCAAAGACAGTATTCTATCAGGCCTGCAAATCGGTCAGCCCAAAATTCTAAGCCACGACTGCGTATTTGAAGAATACGGTGCATCATTTGTAACACTTGAACTTGACGGAATATTGAGAGGTTGTATAGGTTCAATTATTGCGCATAAACCATTAATTAAAGATTTAATACACAATGCACATGCAGCAGCATTTTCTGATCCGAGATTTCCACCCTTAACCTTAAATGAATACAACAAAATCTCAATACAAGTATCACTTCTATCTAAACCTGAAAGGATTGAATTTAAGACAGAAAAAGAATTACTTGAAAAATTAACTCCGCAAACAGATGGTCTAATTATACGTGATGGAAATTTTCAAGCCGTATTTTTACCCGATGTATGGGAACAATTACCTGATAA
>USJT01000262.1 GCA_900555175.1 uncultured bacterium | reverse complement strand
TTTGTTAATGCTACACAAAAATCGATTTCACAAGCAAATGGAGAATATACTCCAACAGATTATGAAAGAAAGATATACAAAAAAGGAATTGTAAGAGGTGTTAGAAGATTCTTTATGTATCTTGATCCTGCTTACGATGACAAATCATTCATGAATAATCACAAAATTCATACATCTCCTAATATCGGAGATTTATAATCTTTGAATTTATAAAAAAGGGAAATCGACAAATAAAAAATTATATATTTGTCGATTTTTTTTATTTATGAGTTATCATAATAAAAGAAAAGAGATACCAGACGAAAAATATACTATTTAAATAGCTAAATTAAGATAAGCTTTATAAACTATCTTAATATCAGGGAGTTAGAGAGAACAATGAAACTAAAAAAAATATTAATAATGCTTGGGATTATATTTATGACAGCAAACTTATCTTTTGCTGATGATATATCTCCAATGCTAACTGCAAGAAATACAAATAAAGATGTACAACAGACATCACAGCAGACAGTGAATAACAATAATGACAACGAAAATATCAATCTTGATAACTCGGATGTAATTGTTATTCCGCAAGATAACGCAGTATCTCCCGTATTCAAGCCTTACCAACCTGCAAAAGATGAAGTTGTATTCAGTTATACAAAAAATTTAATCAACTCAATAGATCCGACAGCAAGTACAAATGCAAAAGGCAGCTATCTTCCTGGAGCTAGAGGCATTAATCAACTTGTTATTTACACTCCAGATTACGGTCCGAGAACAAACACAAACGAATTTGGAGCAGAAGCAATTGTAGAAGGTAATACAGTTACCGAACTATCAGGTGCAGATTCTCTAATTCCACCAAACGGAATTGTTATAAGCGGTCATGGGAATGCTAAAAAATGGATAAATTCAAGCATCAAAATCGGTACAAAAATTTATATAGATAAAGCATCAAATCTTATCTACACTTATACAACCTCAGAAAGCTATATATTTGAATCTGAAAAGAAAATTAAAGAAGCAGAACAAATGCTTGAATATTATAAAAGTTTAAGTCCGGATTATAACTGGAAATTACCAAACAGCTATATTAATGATGCCAGAGATTATCTAAAAAAAGCCAGAAAAAATCCTGATGAAGTAAAAAAATATTCACAACTTGCAATTGAAGCTTCAAATGACGCATTAAAAAGTGTTGTTCCATACAAAGACGGCGAACTTAAAGGTGTATGGATTAGACCGGTTGAAACAGATGCATCACAAATTGAAGCCACATTGAACAGACTAAAAAATGCAGGAATAGATAATATTTTCTTAGAAACATATTTTCACGGGAAAACAATATTCCCGAGCAAAACAATGGAAGCATACGGCTTTACTCCTCAATATGAAAAATTTGCAGGGTTTGATCCGCTTGCTATATGGATAAGAGAAGCACATAAACGCGGAATAAAAGTTCATATATGGTTTGAAACATTTTATGTAGGACCGCAAAGTCCAAATGACAATCCGAAAAGTATTCTTGGTATGAACCCGTCTTGGGGAAATAAAACAAGAAAAGATGCAGATTCTGTTGTTCCATCAAAATCAACATCAGAACACAACGGATATTTCTTGGATCCTGCAAACCCTTACGTACAAGATTTTATCGTAAAACTTATTGATGAAATAATTACAAGATACAGACCTGACGGAATAAATCTTGATTATATCAGATACCCAAACTGTGTATCACTAAATGAAGATTCAAACTGGGGTTACACAACTTTTGCCAGAGAAGATTTTAAAATGCTTTACGGTGTAGATCCTGTAAGCATCTTAAAAACAGATCCGCTTTGGCTTGAATGGAACAATTACAGACGAGAACAAATCAATAATATGGTAAGAAAAGTCGGAGAAATTTGCAGAAGAAAACAAACTTATCTCAGTGCTGTAATATTCCCTGACAGAAAAGCAGCACTTGAACATAAAGAACAAGATTGGAAAACTTGGTCTACAAGAGGTTATATAAACGGTTTTACACCATTGTTCTTAACTTGTGATGCAAAAACCGCAAATAAAATGATGTCTGATATTATAAGCGTTATATCAGGAAACACAGATTTATATGCAGGGCTTTTCGTAACATTTATGGGCGGAACTGATGAGGATTTAATAAGATTAATCCATGAAGCAAGAAAGGTTAACGCAAAGGGTGTTATTTTATTTGATTATGCTCACTTAAATAACAAATATATTAACACACTATAAAGAAGCGTATTTGCCGCACAATCACCATTCAAATCAAACTTCAAAATAGGTCAGCCGCAACCACAACCACAATTACAACCACAAGATACTAAAGGCTGGTGGATTTTCAAAAAAAATTAATATTAAAAAAGCTCCTTAAAAAGGAGCTTTTTACATTTTGTAACCTTTTAACCGGTAGGTTTAACATATAATATATTAAATGGATAGAATAAGCATAAATAATATTTTACAGAATAAAAATATTCTGATGTTTATTACGGCATTAAT
>USJT01000261.1 GCA_900555175.1 uncultured bacterium | reverse complement strand
CGGAACACTTGATACAATGGTAGAAAATGATAACAAAAAACATGTTCCGTTAGTTGCTTCATTATTTTTATTTATTGTTACAGCAAATTTAATGGGCCAACTTCCACTAAGAATAATTCATCTTAAAAACGGCGGAGAACTTGCATCTCCTACAAACGATATTAACTTAACTGCCGCAATGGCAATTATAGTATTAATATATTATGTATTTATGGGAATTCGTGCAAAAGGACCAAAATTCTTCTTACACGAATTAAGCTTTACGGGAATTGTAATGGCACTTGTAGAATTATTGGAAATGTTTACAAGACCTTTAAGCCTTGCAATCCGACTTTTTGCCAACATATTTGCAGGTGAAATTCTCGTATCAATAGCATTAGGCGGTTTGGCATATTTTCTGCCGCTTCCGATAATGCTTTTTGAAATACTTGTTGCATTTATCCAGGCAACAGTATTTATGATGTTGACGATAGCATATATCGGCTCAGCAACAGGTGAAGAACATTAGTTACTTTGATAAAAAGTATTAAATAAAGGAGAGAAAAAATGGTAGACACAGCTACAGTTTCACAAATGGCACACTTAGGTGCAGGTATCGCAATCGGTTTTGGTGCAGTAGGCGCAGGACTTGGTATTGGTTTCGCTACAAAAGGTTTGATGGATGCAGTTTCAAGACAACCTGAAGTTGCCGGTAAAGCTTTTGGTTTCTTCTTGCTTGGTGCAGCATTATCAGAAGCTTGTGCTTTGTACGCATTCGTTATCGCTTTCTTATTATTAGGCAAGTAATCGGAGAATAAACAATGGAATTTAATGCAACATTTTTAGTATCAGCAATAAGTTTTATTATGTTCACGATTATCATGAATATAATATTTTACAAACCTATTGAAAAAATTATGGATGAACGTCAAAAATATATTAATGACGCAAAAAATGACGCTTTTAATTCAAATTCAAAAGCGGATACAATTATGAAGGATAGAGAATCAAGACTGAATCAGTCAATAAGTGATTCGAAAAAACTTGTTGCAGAAAAAGTTAACAAAGCTAACGAAAATTCCAAAGTTTTAACAGGACAAGCTAAACAAAAATCTCAGGAAGAAATTGCTTCTGCCAAATCAAATCTTCAAAACGAAGCAAATTTGGCAACAAATGAACTTAGATCAAAAGTAAAAGATTTGGCAGAAGTTATATCTTCAAAAGTAATGGGATTTGATACTAAAATTGAAAATCCCGATAATGAACTTGTAAACAGGATATTGAATTAATATGAACGAATTGGCAAATTTTTGGAACTTAATAGTAGAATCAAATACATTTAATTTTGCAGTTTTATTGATAATTTTTGCAGTACTCTTTAAAAAGCTTAATGTATCTGCAGGAGTAGAAAAAATAAAACAAGATATTATAAATACAATTAATAATGCAAAATCTGAAAGAGAAAATGCTAAAAATAAACTTTTAGAAGCTGAAAAGTCAATTGAGCATATCGATAAAGATATACAAGACAGACTTGATGAAGCATCTCAAAGAGGGGACGGAATTGCCAAACAAATATTAACAAATACTGAAGAACAAGTTAAATTAATCGAAAAAAATATTTCAAGAGTTATTAATGCCGAAGAAAAAACTTTATCGGCCAAAATGACAACAAAAACATTGAATGCATCAATAGAACTTGCAAAACAACATATTAAAAATACAATCGCAGCAAACCCAGATTTGCACAACAAGTTTATTGATGAAAGCATTGACAACATAGACAAGGTGTAATCTTATGATTAACAGTAATGAAAAACAAATATCAACATCAGCAAAAAATTATGCCGATTCCCTAATACAAGTCGGCAAAGATGGCGTAATGACATATGATGCCATATTGAACGATTTGAATACGGTAATGGATATTACCTCAGAATCTGCTGAGCTTGTAAGTGTTATGGAAAATCCTGCAATTTCTATAAATTCAAAAAATGAAATTATAGACAGCGTTTTCGCAAATCAAGTCAGTGATAAAATAATTAATTTTTTAAAAATCCTGATTGATAAAAAAAGATTTTATGAAATCGATCAAATTATCCAATGTTATAAAACAGAAGTTGATAAAATCAATAATATTCAACAAGTAGAAGTTGTTTCTGCTGTCGAATTAACAGATGACAGAAAAGAAAGATTAACAGAAAAACTTAAATCTAAATTAAACAAACAAGTTAAAGTAAATTGGATATTAGATAACGATATTATTGGAGGGCTGATTATAAAAATAAATGATGACGTAATCGACAACAGCCTGAAAAATAAATTAGAAACTTTAAGTAAAAATATAATATAAAGGGGAAATTATGGCACTTATTAAACCAGATGAAATCAGTTCTATAATTAAAAGCAAAATCGAAAATTACGATCTTCAATCTGAAGTATCAAATACAGGTACTGTAATTGAAGTCGGTGACGGTATTGCAAGAATTTACGGATTAAGAAAAGTAATGGCAAGTGAACTTGTTACATT
>USJT01000260.1 GCA_900555175.1 uncultured bacterium | reverse complement strand
AAACAATTAGACGCAATACAAGAACTAATAAAAGAAGGTTTGTGGCCTGCTCCAGGAGGTGCATGGTGTTCTGCTGGGGTTCCGATTTATGACAAAATGAGTGAATGCGGCGGATATCCGACATTTAAACATTATGATTACAAAGGAGAAGATGTTACAAGCTTTGCAAATTTGGATTGTCAAACACCTTATTATTTCTGTTTCTTGGAAAAAGGAACACTTAATACTCCGGTAATTGATTACTTTGTAAATTATATGATTAATTTGCAAAAAGATTACAACTTTGACGGATTTAGAGTTGATCATATTGACCATATTGTAGACAAAGTATCTGAAAATAACGGTCGTCCGATAAGTTACAGAGCACCGAGAGTTGTTCTGAATAAATTGAATAAAACAATGAAGAAAAATATTCCGTATTTTGGAACACTTGCAGAATACATGTTATGGGATGATTTCTTAAAAGAATACCATAAGGGCATGAATTTTGACCTTTTATGGGGAAATGATATTGTATCTCAAAGTGAAAAAACTCCTGAGAAAATAACTGAAGATAACCAGCATCTTGCAAATTATAACGTAAATTTCAAAAACGGAGAAAAACTTTCAATATTGAAAACCTATAACAACCAAGACGGTGAATTCAGATGTATTGACCAATATCCTGGACAATTAGGTGAAAACGGAGCGTTATATAAATGGTTTAAATACAAATTTTTACCTGGCGGCAAATTTGAAGGCCGTCCGATGCTTTATGTTGATGGAGATGAAAGTTTCACTAAACGCGGCATTGAAAAAGTTATCGGTGAAGAAATTTCAATGGCAAGAGAAAACAATTATGATTTTTACAAGAAATTTAACGCTATTGATATGTTTGTAAAAAACAACCCAATAATCACAGAAGGCGAAGCTCAAATAATAATTCAAGATGATGACGGTTTTTCAGCTTGGATAATTTCAAGAGTTCCTGATAAAACAGCCTATTTAGTTGTTTCTAACTACAAATATGCAAATGAACGCGTAACAATGTTTGACGAAAACAACAAAAGTTATTCTGAAATTATGGAAGGCAAACCTGTATTTGATAAAACAATCAACCTGCCGTTAGATTGTTCAATTCAAAAAGAATACTACATTGAAGATGATGAATTCAAATCAAATGCTTTTGATACAGAAACATCAACGCTTCATTTTGACAAACTGGAAGCCAGCGAATTTAGAGTTTATGAATTAAAACGAGCTTAAATTAACATATTTAAACTATTGCCCAAAAGATAATATTGTTTTATGCTATATGTATGATAAAACAGCTTAGGATAAAAGATTACATTTTAATAGACGAACTCACTGCAAACTTTGATGAAAAATTAAATGTTATCACAGGTGAAACAGGTGCAGGTAAAAGTATATTGATTAATGCGATTGATATAGCTTTTGCTCCTCGTGTATCTAAAGACGTAATTAAACATGACAAAGAAAAAGCTGTTATTGAACTTGTTATTGAAAACACAAAACATGACTTATCTCAACTTTTTGAAGAAAACGGGGTTGATAATTTCGGTTCGGAAATTGTTTTATCTAAAGAAATTACGCAAAACGGAGTTCGTTCAAGAGTAAACGGAACTCTTGTTAACCAAGAATTTATAAAACAATTAAAATCACATTTTCTTGATATTCATTCTCAACATCAAACTTATGCCTTCATGCAGCCCAAATATCATATCAATTTGCTTGATAATTATGCAAGAGAATCTTATGGAGAAAAACTTAATTCATACAAAGAAAAATTCAAGGAATATCAAGATTTGCAATCCAAACTTGAAAATCTTAAAAATGCGTCAGACATGACAGAAAGCCAAATTGAATTTTTGCAATTTCAGATAAATGAAATTGATTCGGCAGGGATTAAAAATCCAAACGAAGATGAAGAATTAAATTCCGAACTTGAAGTTTTAGAAAACGCAGAAAAATTAAAAGAATTAACAGGCTCATCATATTGGGCAATCAATGGTGATGACGGCTCTATAATTGAAGCTTTAGGGAAAATTAAACAAAATATTTCAAAAGCCGCATCAATGGATAAAAATTTGGAAGAGCTTGAAAGCAATTTAATAGATGCGATTGAAAGATTACATGATGCAGGCTCTGAATTGAGAGAATACAGCCAAAATCTTGAGAATGACACGGAAAGACTTAATGAAATCCAAGAAAGATTATTCCTACTTGATAAATTAAAAAGGAAATACGGCGGAACATTAGAATCTGTTTTAGAAACATTTGACAAACTTTCTAATGAATTAAATTCAATAGAATTTTCAACCCAAAATATAGAAGAGCTGGAAGCAAAAATTAATTCTACAAAAAAAGAACTTGAACATATTGCATCAGAAATTAGCGAAAGCAGAAAGAATTATGCGCAAGTTCTCTCTGTTCTAATTCAAGAAAAGTTAGAAAAATTAGAGCTTCCAAAAGCCAGATTTGAAATTTCTATTCAACCAAAAGAATTAAGTTCAG
>USJT01000259.1 GCA_900555175.1 uncultured bacterium | reverse complement strand
TCCAATTGCAAATGGCTGATTTAATTCTTCTGCCATAACTAAATTACCTCCTGTTATAATCAATGACATTAATATTAATAGAAATTTTTTCACTATTTACTCTCCTTTAAGTATGTATTAAAGAATTGTTCAATTTTATCAAACGGAATTTTTTCCAAATTGTCATACAAATCAACATGATTTGCGCCTTTAATAATCATAAGTTCTTTGTTATCACCCTGCAATTTTTTATAAGCATCTTCTGAAAAATATCTGCTGTGAGCTTTTTCACCATGAATCATTAATACAGCACTACGAATTTCATTACTATAAGCTAAAATCGGCATATTTATTAATGACAAAGCAGCAGTTGTATTCCAATTTCCGTTAGAATTTATTGAACGTTTATGAAACCCGCGCGGAGTTTTGTAATATCCATAATAATCTTTTACAAATTGAGGTTCATCACCGCTAAGCTTTTCAGGTAATCCCGGAGCTTTTGCATAAGTTCCGTTTTTAAAATCTTCAGTTCTTTGTTTATTCAAAGATTCTTTCAAAGCATAACGAGCATTTTCATCCATCGAATCAAAATACCCTCTTGCGCTTACCCTTGTCATATCATACATTGTTACTGCAACAGTAGCTTTAATTCTTGTATCAATAGCAGCAGCGTTCAATGCAAAACCGCCAAACCCGCAAATTCCGATTATTCCGATTTCATCAGGATTAACACTATCCAAATTACTCAAATAATCAACTGCCGCAGAAAAATCCTCAGTATTAATCTCAGGCGCAGATCCATTTCTCGGTTCGCCGCTGCTTTCTCCGGTATAAGAAGGATCAAAAGCCAAAGTTACAAAACCTCGCTCAGCCATAGTTTGAGCATACAATCCTGAAGCCTGTTCTTTTACAGCACCAAACGGCCCTGAAACAGCAATTGCAGGTCGTTTTTCAACTGATTTACCAATCGGAGTATATAAATCCCCAACAAGCGTAATCCCGTATCTGTTTTTGAAATTAACCTTTTTTACATCAACTTTATCACTTTTCTTAAAAGTTTTATCCCAATCCGATGATTTTGCAATACTCATATTTGCACCTCCAATAATTAACAAAAGCGTTCCAGCAAAAATTAAAAGTTTTTTAATCATTTAATACCTCATCTCAATTAATATTATTTAAGCTAACTTGGTCTTATTCTTTTACAGCCTGATTAATTTTGAAAATTAAAAAATCCAAACAATCAATCTTTTTTTGAGAATCATGCAAACCCTTTAAAAGAAATTTTTTATAGTTATACAACAATTTAATAACAGATTTTTCAGATTTATTTTTCTTGCTTATATTAAAAAATTCATCTATAAATTCATCAGAGCAACCTGCATCTTTTAAATTCTGAACAATTTCTTTGCGGTTTCCCAAATTCATATAAAACGACCTTTCTGATTTTATTATTTACTATTTTTCTATAAATAGCAAATACTTATATTGTATTAGGTTTAATGCCTAAAAAGCATCCCCCCACACACACACCAAAAAACGCAACAAAAAAGACCGAAAATAAATTTTCGGTCTTTTTAAACAACTGGGGCGGAAGGATTCGAACCTCCGGATGCCTGGACCAAAACCAGGTGCCTTACCACTTGGCGACGCCCCATTATATGAGCTACGTTTATTATTTTAACCGCTCAAAGTTGAATGTCAAGATTTATGTACATACAAATATTATTTTTTATAAAAAAGTTTTTAATAAATAAAAGGGGATTTCTCTTTAGCCCTAAACACTTGCATTTCAGGCAATAATTGTTCAAATACATCTAAAATCAGTATTTCGCTTTCAAAATGTCCTATATCAAAAACAACGATTGGAGAATCAAGTGCTGTATGGAATTTTAAATCTCCTGTAACAAATGCATCTGCACCGTTTTCAAAAGCTTCTTTTATAAATTCAGTTCCACTGCCTGCACAAAAAGCGATATTCTTAATTTTTTGAACATTAAAATTATTCACATAGCGAAGATGAGGAGAAATCCCCCTTAATCGTTTAACAAAATCCTCAACAGAAATTTCTTTCCTCAAGCTTACAATCCTTGTAAAATCGCCAATATAACCCGTTTTAGTGAGGTTTAAAGTATCAATTAACTTATCTGTTGTACCGCCTTCACATCTGTCCATATTGGTGTGTGCACAATAAATATCAATATTTTTATATTTTAAAGGGACAAAAAACAATGGGTGATGCGAAATTATCATATCGCAATTAAATTGGTTTGCCTGATTTACAACATCATCAGTAACAGTCAGGGCAAGCATAATTTTTTTAACATTTCGTTTTTTAGTTTCGACAACCCACCCGGGGCAATCCCATTTTTCTGCCAATTCTAATGGTGCATAATTTTCTATTCTTTTGACAATTTCATATTTATCCATAAATAACCTTAAAAATTTGTTTTGCAATTGTCATTTTATCAGCTCTTTCAAGCTTTTGCATATTACCTTCCCTATCAAGAATTGTAACTTCATTATAATCACTTGAAAAGCCG
>USJT01000258.1 GCA_900555175.1 uncultured bacterium | reverse complement strand
GGGACCCGATGTTACTCCGGAGCCAGAGCCTCCACACTGTAATGCTCCAAGCGAACCTGATCAAAAACGTGATTATTGCAGATACGGATATCAAAATTTTGATATTGGAACATGTGATTACTCTGTTAAACCATCTGATTGGCCTCCAACTTGTCAAGAAGGGTACCGTTGGAATAATGCCGAAATAGATTGTAAATGTATTCCGGAACCTAGAACTTTACCTCGTAAAGGTCAAAATTTCTGTGAAATGTTTGTTGATAATACTAATACAAAAAGTAACAGCAGTGAATGCTCTGGAGATGCTATTGCTGCAAATATAAAAGATTTTAGTAACAAAACGCCTGATATTACTTTGCGTAACGGGATGAAAATATATAATCTTAGACAAGATCCTAAAGAAATAAATGTATTAGCTAATAACAATCAAGGGCAAAGCTATGATGGAGTTCCAAATACAAACTCGTTTGGCTACACTGTTTATGTTGATATTGACGGAAAAAGTGGAAATTCCATTCTATGGGAAGATGTTTACCCATTTTATATAACTATGTCAGGAATGGTTATCCCTGGATATGACAAAGATAATCCTGGAGTTTCTGGTGGAGATAGCAAAAATCACTTAATGGTAAGCGTTGAAGAAGAAAATTATGCGTCAGGTAAACGCAAAATTAACTGGATAAAAAAGAGCGTATCTTATAAAGAAGGTGCTTGCTCTAGCGGCTTTATTGGAGCAGCAACTCCATACTGCCAAGGAGTAACATTAGAAAGTACTTGCGGATTAAATAATGATTCAAATGTATGTACATTAAAGCATATTAAACCTATAAAATTCTTCTAAATTACAAAATTGTAATGGTAAATACAAAAACAGTGGAATTATCATCCACTGTTTTTGCTTAAAAATATCTTAGCTTTTATGTACTATGAACAATAACTTTTGATTGGTTATTACCGACCACTCTCATTATGTCATCTTTATATTTAGCAAATTGTTCTGCAGTGCAAGATACTCTGCCAGTAACATTTTCTAATTTCGGCGGGAATTGAGTTATTCTTGAATTAAATAGAGGATTTTTGTTATCCAATATTAGATTCCCATGTATAGTTTTAACATTTTGCAGCAAATCATCTTCATTTAAACCAAACATTGAATATGGAATTGAAATTCCGCTATCCGATTTTATATTGTAAGATGGTTTATATCCTGAAATTTCAAGTGTATTATCAGGTAATGTATTTACATTAACACCTAGATATTTTAACATTGAAACATCGTCTTTTTCTTTAATAGCCTTTGCAAAAGACTTCTTCAATTCAGGCATAGTTTCATTTAACTTTTCACTTATTAAAATAGCCTGTCTTGCTTTTGGTCCTTCATCAACAATTCCAGAATAGCATTGAATATTGTTTTTCTTTATAAAATCCTTTATTTCATCAACAAGATTTAGAGGAACAATATTATTATTTTCAACACCTTGAATTTGATCAATTTTGCCTCTTGTAGTTGTCATACCAACTAAAGGTTCCCATAAATTGAACTTGCCACGTTCCAAATATATATAAAAATCACCATCATCTAATGCATCTTTAGCTTTATCTACACTTGATCTTGTACACCAGTTTCTGCAACTTAGAATTTCAAGTTTTTGAATATTTTTGTCTTGATTTGCACTATCATGCTTTAATGAAGGAATTTTTACCCAAACAGAATCTCTGTCAGATAAATTCATATCCATTAATAAATTATCTCTAAGTCTATGAGTATAAATTTCTAAGAAAGATGGTGCTGCACAACGAACAGCCCTATCTTTAGGTTCAATCGTTTCAAAACCTCTTATTGTTTCTAACAATGCCTTTTCATTAAATGGTACAGGAATATGTCTGTTATTTGATTTAATTTCACCTGATACAGCGTTCCAAATAACAAATTTTAACGGATTATCATCCTTAATTTTTGAAACTAATTCACTGTCATAATGTTGTCCCAACGGAGAAACTTTTTCAGGATTTTGTAAAAATTCTTTCCATTGCTCCATTCTCACTGCACGAGCCTGATTAATTTTATCAACAGAAAAAACTCTTACATCTTGAGGAATATAAGATTTCCACTTTATTTTTTCAGGAACTGTGTCCTTAAATGGATGGAATAATTTATTTTTTGCAGCTAAATCATCAACTGCATCTTTAATTTTTGAAGCAGAGAGCATACTTCCATCAACTTGAAATTTTTTATTTCCGCCAATAATTTCTGCTGCTAAATATTCAAATACAGATTTATACATTGATGGAGCAGATTTACCTGTAAAGCAAACTGTATCAGTATTTAAAGATGTAGCGAATTTAACTTGAGAATTATTTTGCTTATTTGAGATTTTTGCGTTTTTTATATAGTTAACGTTTGGGGTAAATTGAAAACTATTAATATTCAATAACATATTCCATAATCCTTTTTATATTAAATTTTTATTCATCACGATTAAAATATCTAAATGAAATTTTTTGCTATTAAAATGCTACAATCTTAACATAAATCAAAAA
>USJT01000257.1 GCA_900555175.1 uncultured bacterium | reverse complement strand
TAAATATAAATGGGATGGAACAGAAGATGATTTAATTAATGGTCAATACGGTTGCAGAAAAGATAATACTGATGCAAAACACTATTGTACAGCGTTAATACAATATCATGGTTGGAAAATACCTAAAGATTATCCATTTAGGTTTTAGTTTAAATCTCTCGTCTGCCTTCGATAGCCTTTGCGATTGTAATTTCATCAGCATATTCAAGGTCTGCCCCGACAGGCAGACCAAATGCTATTCTGGAAATTTTTACGCCAAAAGGCTTTATTAATTTATTCAAATAAAGGCTTGTCGCTTCACCTTCAACAGAAGGACTTAGTGCTAAAATAACTTCTTTTACTCTTTCATCCGTTAATCTATTAAGAAGTTCTTTTATTCTGATATCATCAGCACCTATCCCGTCCATTGGGGATATCAATCCCTGCAATACGTGGTACAAGCCTTTATATTCATTTGTTTTTTCAATAGCTATCAAATCTTTGGTTTCTGCAACAACGCAGATTGTTGATTTGTCACGAGTTGTTGATTGGCAAATTTCACATGGACTTGTTGAGGATAAGTTGAAACAGATTTCACAAGTTTTAGTGTTTTCTTTGGCTTCAATCATACTTTGTGCAAATTTTTCCACTTCAGATTTAGGCATTCTCAATAAATAAAATGCCATACGTTGTGCGGATTTTGGTCCAACTGACGGAAACTTTTGAAAATGTTCTATCAGTGATGCTATTGATTTAGGGTAAATCATTAGAAATTTAACCCCGGAATATTAATTCCGCCAGTTACTGACTTCATTTTGTTTTCCATTGTTTTAGAAGCTTTGTCGCTTGCTTGTTTAATTGCTGATGAAATGATGTCTTCAAGCATTTCTACTGTATCATTGTCAACAGATGAAGGATTTTCAGGGTTAACTGCTTCTGCTGATAATTTGATTGATTTAAATTTGCCTTGACCGTCACAGATTACTTTAACAGCACCGTTTGCAGCTTCTCCTGTAATTTCAAGATTAGCAAGTTCTTCTTGAGTGTCTTTTAATTTCTTTTGCAAGCTTTGAGCTTGTTTCATCATTTGCATAATGTTCATAGTCTTCTCTCCTAAGTCTGATTTATTTATTTATTATCTGTCATATCCCCATTGTAACACAATTGGTTTTTACATCAATTTATTATATAATAAAAATATGAAAAAATATACTTATGTTGCTGAATCTTTAAAAAACGGAAGAATAATGCGTTGGACATTTATGCCTTTGAATGTTTATATTGCTCCGATGAAATTTTATTCTAAACAAGGTCAGGAATATAAATATCGTCATATGGTAATACGTGCACTTAACGAATGGCAAAGCGCAACAAAGGGGCGAGTTGCTTTTAAAGTTGTAAATACTCTTATGGAATCAAATGTTAATGTTGATTGGAAAAGGGTTGAAAGAAAGGCACTCGGACATTGTTATTTTAATTTCGACGGTTCAAATCGTTTATATGGTGCTGAAGTCGCTATCGGTTTGACAGAAGGTTTAGTGCATGCCGATTATATGGACGAAAATGAAGTATATCATACAATATTACATGAAATAGGGCATGCTATCGGGCTTGGTCATAGTCATAACCCTGCTGATATCATGTACACACCGCATCAAAGAGGGGTTAATTCAATTTCCGAAGGTGACAGGCTTACCGTAAACTGGCTATATACTTTACCTCAAGGAGCTGATACTGCTGAAGTTTCTTCAAAATACGGAATTGGCGGAAGTAATATTGATGAAATTATTGCAAAATTTATAGATAGAAAATCGCCGACAGAATTTGAAAAAGTAAAAGCTTCAATTAAAATGCCGAAACGTGATTTGTTAGAAGAACAGGAAGCTATTGCAAACCTTCGTAAATACCACATGGCACTTCAAAATGTTCAAATTTCCGAGGATATGAGAAAGTTTTTTATTAACAAAAAGAAGTAAAATTGCATTGTTTTCTTTTTGATGTATAATACATTTGTTAAATGTTTTTTAAGGGATATATATATGACAGTTCAAGATTGGTTTGAAAAAAGAAAACAAGCTCAATTACAGAGAAGACAACTCGAAGGTAGAGTTGAATTAGATATGGATCCTGATTTATGGATGAAATGTGTTCACTGTGATGCTCAGCTTTTAAAAGAAGATTTGATAAAAAATGATATGGTTTGTCCTGTTTGTGATTACCATTTCAGAATAAATGCAAGAACACGTATTAAACAACTTTTTGATGAAAATTCTTTTGAAGAGTTATTTGGTGATATAAAACCTGCTGATCCTTTAGATTTTGTTGATACAGAAAGTTATAAAGACAGATTGGCTAAAGCTCAAAATAAAACCGGGCTTAATGATGCTGTTATAACAGGTATTGCAACAATTAAAGGTAACAAACTCGCTCCCGCTGTTATGGACTTCGATTTTATGGGAGGTTCAATGGGCAGTGTTGTTGGTGAAAAAGTTACGAGAATTATTGAAAAAGCAATTGAGTTAAGATTACCTGTTCTTGCAATCACTTCATCCGGTGGTGCAAGAATGCAGGAAAGAGCTTT
>USJT01000256.1 GCA_900555175.1 uncultured bacterium | reverse complement strand
CAGTCAGTTTTTTAATAGTCATTTTTACCTCCTTGTGTTATGGGCTTTTATTTTGAAAAAACCCCAAAAAATTTTTTAAAAAACAAACTAATACTAGATTATGTACTTTATTTTTCCTTATAAACATTACCGTAAGAGGTTATCCGCTCAGGCTATTCTTGATATATGAATATTTTAAATTTTTTGAAGTAGTCAGGGGATTTGTGGGGCTTTAAATTTATGTTTTTTATTGGATAAATTGCATGCGGATTTTTTAATTTTGTGTTATAATAGAAATAGCTTCTTATACCACCATTGATTGGTGGTATTTTCTTTTTTTTTAATGTATTATGTGTTTATTATGAAAAAGATTATTCTTGCTCTTTTATTATTATGTTTGGTTTGCTGCGGTTGCGGAAAGAAAAAAGGTGTTAGCGACGATTTGTCGAAAATTTATCAACGCGATAAAATTATTATCGGTGTTCGTGAAGATGCTCCGCCTTTTGGGTTCCGTGACGAGAAGGGAAATCTTGTCGGATATGATATTGATTTGGCAAAAATTATTACGACAAAAATTTTGGGAAATGAGAACAGGGCTGAATTTGTACCTGTTACGGCTGCAAACAGGATTATGAAGTTAAATTCGGGCGATGTTGATATGCTTGTTGCGACAATGTCTATTACAAACCAAAGACAACAGATTTTAGATTTTTCTATTCCATATTATATTGCAGGGCAGGCAATTCTTGTTAAAAGTTCTAGTAAAGCCCAATCTTTAAGCGATTTTGAGGGGGAAAAACTTATTATCGTGTTTGGTTCAACAAGTGAAAGAAATTTGCGGACAAATGTTCCTGAAGTAAAAGTTATCGGTTACAAAAATTATAAACAAGCCGTTAAAGCTTTAAAAGCTGGCAAAGCTCAAGGTATTGTGGCTGATGATTCTATCCTTTTGGGATTTGCTGTTAATGACAAGTCCGTCAAAATTTTGCCAAAAAGATATTCCAAAGAACCTTATGCTGTTGCGGTTAGAAAAGATGATAAATCTGCAAGACTGCTTGCTAAAGTTAATTATGTGATAGACAATTTGCAAAGCACAGGCAGACTTAACAGACTGCAAGAAAAGTGGCAAATAAAGTAATTTTTTAACTTATTTTTTTTATCTCATACTATTTCATAAAATATGGTTTAATAAGTACGTAGATGTCGTTAAACAATACGAATACCAAAAGTAGTATCAGCAATGAGAAAAATACTGTCATTATTTTATTTGCAATTTCTTCATCAACAGGTTTTCCTTGGATTTTTTCAATCAATAAGAATACCAAATGTCCGCCGTCAAGAGCAGGTATCGGCAAGATATTTAATATTGCAAGGTTCATTGATATAACAGCAGTTAGTAAAATTCCGTAAAAAATACCTTCGCTGCTTATAATATCTCCGCCCATTTTGGTAATTAATACAACGCCATGCATATTTTTAAGCGGAATTTTGCCTGTAAACAGTTGTTTTAAAACAATCAGCATTGATTTTGTTTCGTTGTAAAGATAATTATAACTTGTTGTGAATGCTGATTTTATACCAGTTACAGGGATTAGAATTTCTTTTCTGTCAAGAGTTATGCCTATAATACCGTCTTTGTCCGAATATACAGGTTTTAAGTTGACAATTTTATTGTTCCTTAAAACTTGAATATACATAGGTTTTTCGCCGTCAGAAAGTGCGTATGCAAGATCATTTAGCGAATATGTTCCGTCAGCTTTTACTAATGTTTTACCTTTAACTTTGTCACGTAATGTTATTTGATTTGCGCTAAGATTTACTTCTTCCGGTTTGAAAAGTTCTACTGCGTTTAAAACATTTTTACTTAAAATTATTTTTCCTTCTTTTGCAAGATTGTTTGGAATTGTTATAGTAGTATCTTTAGGGATAATTTCATCATCTTTAATTGATGGGTTAGCAACTTTTAAATTTGCATAATTTTGTAGAGCGATTTCTTCCTTTGTTTTTCCGTCATAAGAGGCACTGTACATAGCATAGAGATTAATCCCGTATTTTGTATTAACATCTGTGCCGTTAATCTTGAGGATTTTATCACCTTTTTTTAGTCCGCAAGTCCATACGCTGGCTTCTTTTGGCGCAACAATATCATTGGCATATATATCAAATTTGCCTGATGGCATATTATGCCACATTGCAGCTGTTAAAAGCACAAGAACGTATGCACAAATAACATTTGCGATTACACCTGCAGAAAAAATAATTGCTCTTTGCCAAACAGGCTTGTTCATCAATCTGTCAGGAGAATTTTGCGGTAAATCAGAATCCTTGTCATCATCAGGGAAAGATACGTAGCCGCCAAATAAAAATGCGTGTACAACTAAAATTATATTCCCGACTTTTTTCTCCCATAAAGTAGGCCCAATCGGCAATCCTATACCGAATTTGTCAACTTTGACTTTAAATAGTAAAGCTGCACCAAGATGTCCTAATTCATGAACAAGTATTAAAAGTCCGATTAACAAAATCATTATGATGATAGACATTAAATTATCCCTCTCAAAATCTTAAAAACAGTATAAATA
>USJT01000255.1 GCA_900555175.1 uncultured bacterium | reverse complement strand
CTCTTGATTTCTTTGAAAAAATAGGAATTAAATCTTATGTTCAAGATGATATGAGGATTTTCCCGACTTCTAATAGTGCAAAAGATGTTCGAGATAAGTTTTTAAAAGCATTAAATCATACAAAATTTATTAAAGAAAATGCTTTAAGAATAAATATTAAAGGAGATAAATTCTCGGTAGTTACTGATATGGGTGCATATAACGCTGATTATGTGATAATTTCAACAGGATCTCATGCCGGTTTTGATTTAATTCGACTGCTCGGCCATAAGATAATAGAGCCTAAACCTTCATTAGTCGGTTTGAAAACAAAGGAAGATTTTTTAAAAATTTCAGGTGTTTCAATAAATGGAGTTTTGTTTACTCACAAAGGAGTGTCTGGTCCTGAAATTTATCGGATTTCGTCGATTAAGGCAAGAGATAAGTTCCCTTATAAATTGAATTTTAATTTTATTGGAGATATTGAGTTGCAATCTCTTTTGAATGAAAATTCTCACAAAAGCATAAAAAATTTGCTTGGGGAATTTGTGCCAAAGTCGTTTGCTCAATTTTGTCTTGAAAGCTTGAAGATTAATCCTGATAAAAAGTGCCATGAAATTGACGGTAAAAATCGTGATTGTATTTTAAAGAAGCTTCAAAATTTTGAGGTGACGGTTGTTGGAACTTTCCCTGATGGTGAAGTTGTTATGTCAGGTGGAGTTGATTTAAAAGATGTTAATCCTAAAACTATGGAATCCAAAATCGTTAAGAATATATATTTTTGTGGAGAAGTTTTGGATATTGACGGCTTTTGCGGAGGATTTAATCTCCAAAACTGCTGGTCAACCGCTTATTGTGCAAGTCAGGCCATTTTAGATAATTTGTTATCTTTCTGATTATCCTGTTTTGCCATTTCCATAACCTTGTATTCTTTATTGTTAGGAAGAATGTATCTCATAGCAATCATTAATGCCGGAACTACTACTCCTAAGGCGCCAATACATGTTCCGATGTTTTTCAAGACAGCGCCTCTTTTTGCTTTTACAACGTCTTTTAAGTATTTTTCTACATTGTCTTTTGGTGCTTTTTTATAAAGCTCTTCAAGGTTAGATTTTAAATCTTTAATGTCATTAATATCAATGAAAGCTCTTGTATCAATTGCATCCGAATTTTTCAAAGTTTTAATTAATTTGGATTTCTTAGCCATTTTGACAATAAAGTTATCAGGATTTTCGTGGATAAAGTTATATATATCGATATCTTTAGCATCTTTGCCTATTTGGGAAGAATATTCTTCAAGGCTGTTCTTTAGAGAATTATCTTTGAAGGATTGCTTTAACTCTTTGCTTTCAATAATCATTGAATCAAGTTTAATCGGCATTTGGGAATGATTTTCAAGATATTTTTGAATCATTGAACCTGCAAAATACATGAAAAACCAAGTCCCGCCTTCTTTAATGATATAATTTATTAATTCTTGGTTGCTTTGAGAGCTTGCAAGTCTTTCAGCTGTAATAGATCCGTCTAAAATCATCAAGTTCTTAACCGGATTAAACATGAAATCTTGAATTGATCCGCTGAATGATATATCTTTATTGTTTTTATTTTTATGTACGGCTGAAAATGCTTTTGGAACTTTTTCAGTATAGGTGTTTGGGAAATTTTTTATTTTATTTTTAAGGTTGTTTTTATTTCTTTCTCTTAATTCCTCTTTAGCCTCTTGAAGTCTGTATTTTTGTCTGAATTTGGTTAGAGTTGCGTATGTAAATATTGCAGCAAAAGTTGAAAACCCAAATTTTGCCATTGCAAGGTTTTTTGTAAATTTAGGGTTATTAGAAGCTTTTATAATACTTTGTTTAATTTCTTCTGTTGGGGCTTTTTCAATTGCTTTTTTCAAAATCTCTTTATTTTTAAGGTTTCTAACGTCAAATTTTGGGTCAATCCCGAGAATTTTGTATAATGTTAAATCTGTTATTGCTTTAAAAAATGGAATTCCGCCAAGCCATATAGCTTCTGTTCCGAATTCATCAATAAATCTGTCTTTTCCTTCTACATCTTTCCCTGTAATGTATGAACCTACTGTTAATCCTGTGCTGTTTGCCAAATCTTTTACTGCTAATGGTAAAAGAGATGCATTGCTCCCTAATTTTGAAAATATATATTCTGAGGTAATTGCTGGTATCATTTAGTTCCCTTTCCGTTTCAATAATCTGTATCATAGACCCCAGATTAAGTTCATTAATCTGAGAATTGGTTTGTTTGCTTTGATTATTGAATATCGTCGGATGTTTTTTTGCATTAATCTAACCTTTCACTTTTTCATTAAATGTACTGAATATTTTTTCTTGCGTAAAATTTATTTAATATTAACGATTTTTTACAAAAAAAGACCTTTCGGGGGGAAAGGTCAAGTAATAAAAATCTTTTTTACGACAATAGTAAACGTGTCTTATTTTTAAAACAAGCCTTTCATTAAATTTACTATTCGTCGGATTTGAATAAATTGAATATTCATACGAAATATTATAGCTTAAAAATTTTTGATGTAAAGAATTAATTGCAAAAAGCAAATTCTTTTGCTACTATTTTTGGT
>USJT01000254.1 GCA_900555175.1 uncultured bacterium | reverse complement strand
AACATATATTAAAAAAATTTAAAAAAAAAAACAGAGCCGATAAATCAGCTCTGTCTTTTAAACCTTTGCTATTCAAAAACTATTTAACAAGTTCTTTGAATTTTTTACCAGCTGAGAAAGCAGGAACTGTTTTAGCAGCGATTTTCAAAGGAGCGCCAGTTTGTGGGTTTCTACCAGTTCTAGCAGCTCTTTTGCGTGGTTCGAATGTACCAAAACCAACTAATGTAACTTTTTTACCTTTTGAAACAGTTTTTTCAATAGTTTCTAAAGTAGCTGCAATAATATCAGCTGTTGCTTTTTGAGAAACTTTTGCTTTCTTAGATACTTCTTTTACTAATTCTTCTTTGTTCATTATGAACCTCCTTTTACCTTGTGCATACAGAATAGACCATTTACTCTCTCTCTTATGCATGCTCTTTTTATCGACAAAATTAATTATACCATTTTATTTCAATTTGGCAAGTGTTTTTCAAAAAAAGACAGGATATATCTTAGTCTATATCCTGCTTTTAAAGTAATTCAATGTCTTAAAACACTCTCATAGAGCGGTTTTATGTTTAATTATAAGATTTAGGATCAACTCTTGCAAATTTTACATCTTTATAAAAATATTGCAAAATCTGATAAGCATTATACCCTTGTTTAGCTAAATTATTTGCCCCGTGTTGAGACATTCCGACACCATGCCCGTTTTTTTTGACATTATCGTCAAAAGAAGGAACAGAACGCAAATATGGCAAATTAGCGCCCCATCCGCCTGCGGTTGTCTGGCCGCCTGCTGATGCTGAATAATAAGCTGTTATAACTTTCATATTATAAGTTAAGACAATCCCTTTTGTTTGATCAACAGCATAATTCGTTCCTGCAGTTTCTTTTGATGCACCGCCGTATGCCTGATCTTCAGGAGTATCTTTTAAATCATAACCGTATCTTGCACGTTTGCCAAGATTTGCCAATGCATAACTTCTTGCTGCAATTGCCTGAGCTTTATGAGCTTCTAATTCCCAGCTTGAAGGCATTTCTGACGGAACTACCCCTTTTATATAATCTTCTAAAGGGACATTATTTATAACGGTTAATTTACCGTTTTTATTTTGTATCATTATAATTCCGCGGTACCATTTGCTTTTAGCACTGACAAAGCCCGGAGAAGTCGTTTTTATAACAATATTATCAGAATTTATTTTATAAAAAGTTCCGTTATATCTGATTGCCATAAGATTATGATAAGGTTTAATCTCATAACCCTTCATAGCCTCCAAATCGCAAACACTATGGTTTGTGTTGGCATCTATTATAACACCTTTTACGGATGTTCCGATTCCTGCAGATTCAACAGCAGTTTGAAGCCCAATTTTTATTGCAAAACAAGGATTTGCAAAAAATTGAGTTAAAAACAAAATTGAAAATGTTAAAAAAATCTTCTTCACATAATTAATTATAACACATTAGATTAAAAAAGGTATTAGGCCATGCGATTGATTTTTTCTTGAGGGAGTTTTTTATTTGTGTTCACATCTTTTGTTTTAATCCCAAGATTTGCTTTAACTCTTTTTGCAATACCTTCTCCAATATGTTGACCTGCAGCATAAGAACTCATTGAAGCTGTTACAAATACAAGTCCTTTTACTACTGTACCTGCTGTACCTTTAAGATTATGTTTTTCCAAATACTCAAATACAGGTTTTAAATATTTTGATTTTGATGCTTTTGCAAGCATATCTTTACAAGTTTTTGAGTTTATTGCTTTATCATAATGCTGTTTAACAAATCCTTCTCCGGCAAACATAGCAGATAAAGCACCAACTTCTGTTATACCTGTTCCAACCTTATCATCTGACATTCCTGTTTTTATAACACTTGATACACAGATTAAAGGATTAACATTATCAGCTGCGAATTTTACGGCTTTCCCTGCATATTTAAACGCTTTATTATCTTGAGCAAGGCTTGAACATCCAGAAAGAACACTTCTTGCAGCACCAGAAAATATACTGTTTCCCTTTGCGGCATCCTCAACCAAACCTGCAGCTTGTCCAAGCGCAACAGTACTTCTACCGACTTCTCCATGTTGAGTTTTGTCGACATTTTTAACTGCAAAATAACTTGATGCAATTGGACTAAACACTATTTTTCCACCTATTGTAAACTACACTACATCTATATAAAAAAATTCATTACACTAAAATTGACAAATCTTTCAAAAATTTTACAATTGTAACAAAAAAAATGAACCAAACCTGTTTTGAAAATCGTTGTATTGATAATAGTAAAAAAACTGTTATAATAAATATTATGAAAAAATTTCTATTAGTTTTAGCACTACTTTTAATACCAATATATATTCAGGCAGCAGAGCTTCCAAATGTTCAATTAAAGCTCAGAGATTACCACGGGATTATAATTCCTGAAGGAACATTTATTCCTGTAATGAACACTCAGGAAATTTCAACCCAAAGCTGCGATGAAGGTTATAAAGTAAAATTTATATGTACAAATGATTTGTATATTCATGAAACTAATATAATCCCGAAAGACACAGCATTTTACGGCTATATTGTAAAAATTAACACCCCTA
>USJT01000253.1 GCA_900555175.1 uncultured bacterium | reverse complement strand
CTCATCTGGTGATGGAATGGCATCTTTTATAGATGCGTTATCAATAGATCAAATCGTATTTTTTGGTAAATGGAGTCTTTTATTTACTGCGATTACATCTGTTATAATGTATCTTTTAATGCTGTGGATTCCTGAAATTATTTATTTTACAACAAATCCTTTTGTTGCACTATGGAGATCGCTTGTAAAATTGTTTAAGGATTTTTTTACTACTGTAAGATTATTTTTAATTCTGTGGTTTACAGGATTTATTCTGTTGTTTATAAACACATTTGCAGTTATTAATCCTTTTGCATATATACTTATGAGTATTGTGTTATTCTATTTTTCTGTTTATTTTGTTGTATTAATATTTTTATATTTTGATAGAAAATATGTAATTACGGATTCTTCAGAAGATGAAAAATAATAAGGTTATTGCAATTGTTGGGGCTACTGCAAGCGGAAAGACCGCTTATGCAGTTGAACTTGCACAAAAAATTGATGGAGAAATTATTTCTGCAGATTCAAGATATGTGTATAAGGGATTGGATATCGGAACTGCAAAACCTGGTATTGACGAAAGAAAAGGTATTCCGCATTATATGATTGATATTGTGGAGCCTGATTTCAATTATTCTGCAGGACTTTATGCAAAGCAGGCAAAGGAATGTATTAAAGATATTCTTTCTCGTGGCAAAACTCCGATAGTTGCTGGTGGAACAGGTTTATATATAAGAGTTTTGCTCGAAAATTATGATTTACCTAATATTGAACCAGATTATAAATTGAGGGATGAATTAGCAAAATTAAGTTTTGATGAATTATATGATATTTTATACAAGCTGGATAAGGAATCCGCTGAGTCTGTTGAGCGGAATGATAAAAAGAAATTAATCAGATATATAGAAGTTGTAAAATTAACGGGTTTGCCTTTATCGAAAGCTCGAGGGAAAAAAGATGAAGATGAATTTGATATTGAATGGATTGGATTAAATTTCCCGAGAGAAGAATTGTACGAAAGAATAAATAAGCGTGTCGATTTAATGATTGAAGAAGGTCTTATTGAAGAAACAAAAAATCTTTTAAGTAAATATGGTAGAATTCCAAATATCGTTGATACGATTGGTTATAGAGAAATTATAGCTTATTTAGACGGCGATATTTCTCTTGAAAGAGCAAAAGAGTTATTAAAACAAAATACCAGAAATTATGCAAAACGTCAGCTTACTTGGTTTCGGAAAAATGAAAATATAAAGTGGAATTGTTATCCTGAAAAGAAGAAAAAATAATTTTGTTATGATATAATTACTGACAAATAAGGGGTGTGTTATATGAATAAATTTTTGAAATATACAGGTATTAGTGTTTCTGTAATTTTAGTTAGTTTATATATTTTGTTTTTAGTTGTCCCGTTTTTCTTGACAGGGATTGCAAATTCGTACAGCGGAACAATCTCAAAATTAGTTGAAGATAGCTGCGGATTAAAATTAAAACTTGAAAATATAAAAGTATTAACGACTCCAAAGTTAACAGTTGGCGCAGGTGTTGGACATTTGGAAGTTAGCTTGCCAAACGGAGATACATTCTTTACTGCTGATAATGTTCAAGGAAAATTGTCTATTTTCCCTATTTTAATTCGTAGGATAGAAATTGATATGGTCGGTGCTGATAATATCAATTTGAATTTAAAGGTTAAAAAAGACGGAAAATTTTTGTTAGAGGATTATTTAAAATCATCTGAAAATTTAAAGAGTGATGATACTCAGGCAAATCAACAACCTTTCGCACTTCCGTTTGGGTTAAAACTATCTAACCATTTGCCTAATATTATTATTAATAATTACAATATTTCTTTTATTGATATTCCGACTGACAAAACTTATTCAATATACGGGAATAATGTTTCTTTAAGCGATTTTATTATAAATAAGAAATTCAAACTTGTTGCTGATGGTAAATTTATGCTTCAGGATAGAGTGCAGTTTAACTATGATATAAAACTTTTAAACAGAGTTATGCCTGATGTTGATTTGAATGATTTGTTGAGTACTCCTCCAGAAGAAAATCAAGAAAAGCCTGAAGGAACTTTCGTAAATGTTATTGATATTTTCAAAGCTATTCACAATAACTATTTAACTGCTGATATGGTTGCTGATGTAAAAACAAGCGGAACATTTGAGGATATGCATTTTGACGGTTCTGCAAATGTTACAAATTTAGGCGTTGCTGTTGATGGCAAGAAACTTCCGCAAAGTAATATTGATTTAAAATTAAAAGGTAATCATATCAATATGTATTCAAAATTATATACTGCTGATAAAGAGATTACTGAAGTTATCGGGAATTTTAAAACAGGTAAAAAGCCTAAAATTGAATTAAATTGTAAATCTAATGCAAAATTCAAAAGCATAATTGATATGATTGATAGTGTTGCAAAATCTTTTGATTACAATGATTTAGATACACTTAGTGCAACTGGCGGAATTGATGCTGATTTTAGTTTAAAATCCGATTTGAAAAAGGTTGATTCTTCAGGGTATTTAAAAATTCCTGATGCTTCAATTTCATATAAGTTATATAATATTGTGATTAATAAAATTAATGCAGATGTTGATTTTTCAAATAACA
>USJT01000252.1 GCA_900555175.1 uncultured bacterium | reverse complement strand
AAAATATTTGATAAATTAGAAAAAATGGATGGAAAAGTATATTCATCACTTCAATTATCAAATGAACAAATGGACGATGGTATAAAAGCTCTCGGACAAGAAATGTATTGGGCAAACGAAAGAGAAATGACAGGTGCAGCAGGTCACTATTTGAAAGATACAAAAATAGACGGTCTGATTACACTTACTGCATTTGGTTGCGGTCCTGATTCTTTGATGATTGAAAGAATTACAAGACAGGCAAAACGTTTCAACAAACCGTTATTAAATCTTACTGTTGATGAACAAACAGGTGAAGCAGGATTTATAACACGTTTGGAAGCCTTTGTTGATATGTTGTTCCGTAAAAAACGGGCTAAAATTATCAATAAAATCGAAATTAACGGAGAAAACACATATATTCCAAACACAAATTATATTGAAACTACTCAAGAAAGATAAAAAGATAAATAAACATAAAAAAAGAGGTCATTGATTTGACCTCTTTTTTTTATTTATAAAATCTGACTAAACTTTTCTTTTTCTAGCAGCTTCAGATTTGCGTTTTCTTTTTACGCTTGGTTTTTCGTATCTTTCACGTTTTTTAACTTCTGAAAGGATACCGGCTTTTTGAATTTTTTTCTTGAAACGTCTTAGTGCGCTTTCAATTGATTCGTTTTCGCCAACTTTAACTTCTGCCATTTATATTTTCACCACCTTTATGGTCTTTTAGTACAATATATATACATTATAAACAAAATAAAAATAATTTCAAGTCCGGCTCTAAGCTGATAGAGTAAAGATTTGGTAAATTTCCTCATCTGAAAGCTCTGTAATAATCTTTTCACCTTCGTAAACAGCCAAATCTGCCAATTCTTTTTTAGATTTTAACATTTCGTCAATCTTTTCTTCAAAAGTGCCAAGTGTTATCATTCTGTGAACCATTACATTTTTATCCTGACCTATACGATAAGTTCTATCTGTTGCCTGATCTTCAACAGCAGGATTCCACCACAAGTCGTAATGGATTACATTGGTTGCACTTGTAAGGTTCAAACCTGTTCCACCAGCTTTCAAAGACAATACCATAATTTTTGCATCATCTTCATTTTGGAAACGATTAATCAAATCTTCTCTTTGAGGAACGGTTAATGAACCATGGAAGAATAACGGATCAGTTGAGCATTCATCGGCAATAACTTTACATAAAATATCTCCCATTTCCTTATATTGCGTAAAGATAAGAGTCTTTTCATTGTTATCCAAAATGCTTTGAACAGTTGAAATACATTTATCCATTTTACCTGAAAGCTCTTTGCTCATTTCACCGCCCTTCAAGAACTGATAAGGGTGGTTACAAATTTGCTTCAGGGCAGTAATAAGTTTGAAGATATTTCCACGTCTGTTTATACCTGTAAATCCTGAAATCTTATCCATCATCTCATTAAGAGTTTTTTCGTACAGAACAGCTTGAGGTTTAGATAGGTAACAGTAATCATTGATAACCATTTTTTCAGGAAGATCTGTAATAACGTGTTTATCAGTTTTCAAACGTCTTAAGACAAACGGAGAAACAGACATTTTTAATTTTGCTGCACGAGAATTTTCCTTAAATCTTTCTATCGGAATAGCGTAACTCTTTTGAAACTCTCTCAATGTACCTAAATAACCATGGTTTATAAAATCAAATATAGACCACAATTCCGTCAATCTGTTTTCAACAGGAGTACCTGTCATTGCAATTTTAACATCAGATTTAAGCATTTTTACAGCCAAAGTTTGAGCTGTATCAGGGTTTTTGATATTCTGAGCTTCATCAACAATTATCATACCCCAAGTATGTTTCTTCAATTCTTCGACATCTATACGCATAATTGCATAAGTTGTCAAAATAACATCATGCTTCAAATCCAATTTTCTTTCAGCACCGTGATAAATAACAGCATCTAATGAAGGGGCAAACATTTGTAATTCCTTCATCCAGTTCCCCATCAAGGTTGTAGGACAAATTACAAGTACAGGTTTATCAAGTTTGTTTTCCTCTTTCATTTTTAGGATTAAACTTATTACCTGAATTGTTTTACCTAAGCCCATATCATCAGCCATACAAGCACCAAAGCCTTTTGAAACATTTGTCCACAACCATTTCAAACCTGTTTGCTGATAAGGTCTTAATTCTCCGTTTAAAGTTTTTGGAGGAGTAACCTCAACAGGTTTGTTAAAATCTTGTATAACCTTTGCAAAAGCTTCATCATAATCAAAATCATATTGATCAAACTGCCCTGACATAGAAGCGTGTATCAATTCCATTCTTGACATAGATTTCAAGTTTGCTTTTGCAAGCTGTTCAAAGAGTTTTTTAGTGTCTTCTTTGTCTATCAAAACATATTTGTTCTTATACTTAATAAGCCCGTTTTGACCTTCCACAAGCTTGTTAAATTCTTCAATAGAAAGCTTTTCATTTCCAATAGCAATTTCGTATGAAAAATCAAGAATATCATCGAGTGATATTTTTGAAGACGAAGTATTATTGAAAATATCCGCAAGCTCTTTAGAACGGGAAGTTTTCACTTTTGCGTTAATAGAAGCTCTCGGAACAACAATATTTGTAAGCTCTTTAGGCAAAATAAC
>USJT01000251.1 GCA_900555175.1 uncultured bacterium | reverse complement strand
TAGCAATTGGTGGTTCTAGTACTTATCAAACAGTTTCATCTGGATATGATTCAATTGCAATTGGCGAAGGAGCTGTCGCTAGTGGAGATCTTAGTGTAGCTTTAGGAAGAAAATCAATAGCTAGAGGTACAAAAAATATTGCGATAGGTGATAATGCTTGTGCAAGCGTTACTGGATCCAATAAAGTTTGTATCGGGGCTAATTCTGGGCCAACAAGTGGTTCAGAAGCTACTAATAGTGAAGAAATGATTTATATTGGTTCTAAACCAAAATGGGGTCCAATTAGAGGTTCAGGTTGGGCTGATGATGCTGTACTTGTTGTTCATAACTCTACTAAAACTATTGGTGTTGGTTCCCGTAGAGGTGGTATGGAAGCAGGTCCAACTGTTTATATAAATGGTAACCTTGTTGTAAGAGGTTATACATATACCGTTGGTCGTGGTGACGATAAACACGAAACAGAACCAATCGGGGTTTTAGGTAATAAAAATGGTAGCTTGGACGGTGACCAAGTAAAATGGTATAGTATATCAGAACCAGGTGATTATTGGACATCAGATCGTCGTTTGAAATATGTCGGTAAAGAAAATAAAGCAGGCTTAGATAAAATTCGCCAATTAAAAGTATTTAATTACACCTTTAAAAAAGATCAAAAGAAAACTCCGCATGTCGGCGTAATTGCACAGGATTTACAAAAAGTATTTCCTAATGCGGTTCAAAAAGGTGTTGACGGCTTCTTAAAAATCCGTATGGAAGATATGTTCTATGCAGTTATTAACGCGATAAAAGAACTCGATAGCAGAGTTACAAAACTTGAAAAAGAAAATCAAGAATTAGAAGCTCGTATTGAAAGATTAGAAGCAAAAGTTAAATAAGTTTCATACTGAAAAAATAAGCCTATCCGTTACGGTAGGCTTACTTTCATTCCTTCTCCCGTTGAAATACGGGAGTTTTCCTTTATATAAAAAGATTATCTGTAATTTGTAAATTGAAGAGGATAATCATATTTTTCTTCATTTGAACGAAGAAGTCTTATAATTTCTTGCAAATCATCTTTATCCTTACCGGAAACTCTTACCTGATCACCTTGAATTGATGCTTGAACTTTCTTCTTTGAATCTTTTATATCCGCAACAATTTTTTTAGCAAGCTCTTGGGTTAAACCTTTTCTTAATTTATATACCTGCCTTACTTTTCCTCCAAGTGCATTTTCAATTGGTTGCGCATCCAAAATTCTAATGCTCAAATTTCTTTTTACAAGCTTTGATTGAAGAATGTCATTTATATTTTTCAATTTCATTTCATCGCTTGTTGTAATTGTAATAGTCTTATCAGCTTCCAATTCAACAGAAGATCCAGAATCTTTTAAATCGAAACGAGATGCAACATCTCGTTTTACCTGATCCACAGCATTAACAAGCTCTTGTCTGTCAAATTCTGATACTACATCAAAACTGCAATCTTTTGCCATTTTATCTCTCCTTATGTTTTTAATACTATTTTTTGCTAATTATAACATGAGAAAAGTGCAGAATAAATTATCCTGCACTTATTATGTTTTGGGTTTGTATATATAACTTTTTTCTTAACCAATGTTTAAATTTTTAGGGTTTAATTTTTTTACACTTACCTGTTACAAATTTTACTAAACCATTCCATTTACCTTTCATATATGAGGCAAGCCCACCTGCCTTTTTAATACTTTTTCTTAACGGTGGAATACTTGCAAGACCAATAACTAAAGCTATAACTCCTAATGCTTTTTTAAAGGTATTTTTATCTTCATTTTCCTTCTTATTTTTTATAATAAGCTTATCCATATCAGGTTGCTGACGCATTTTTACTCCGCCAAGATATGGAGAATTGCCGACATAGCCACCACCGGGCATTCCAACTCCTGGCATTCCGATACCTGGCAGCCCTCCCAATGACATATTCAAAGGTCCCATTGTAATATTTGCCAAATCCTGATACATTATCGGTATATTAAAATTATCGCCGATCATAACTATTTCTCCAAAATTTTAAACCTACCTATATTTATATAAAGTATTTTTGAAGGGAAAAATTTACTTTTTTATTAAGGAATATTAACAAAAAAAAGAAGCTTCGAAATTCGAAACTTCTTTTTTATAAATTTTAATTTTATAAATTAACTATTTTGCAGCTTTAGCAGCTTCAAAAACTACTGAAAATGCTTCAGGATCTCTAACTGCCAAATCAGCTAACATTTTTCTGTTTACAGTGATATTAGCTTTTTTGCAAGCATTTACAAATCTTGAATAGCTCATTCCACGTTCTCTAACAGCTGCATTAATTCTTACAATCCACAAACGACGCATATTACGTTTTGTAGCACGTCTGTCTCTGTAAGCGTATTTTAAAGCTTTCATAACAGCGATATTAGCAACTTTGAAGATTCTGCTTCTTGCGCCAATAAAGCCTTTAGCTAATTTTAATATTTTTTTATGTCTTTTGCGTAATACATTACCACGTTTTACTCTCATTTACCTGCCTCCTATCTTGCATGCTTTCTGTAAGGTAACTCTTTTGAAATCAATTTGAAATGTGATTCAGAAATTGAAATCATTTTGAAAATTCTGCGTTTTCTTGAAGCAGATTTGTG
>USJT01000250.1 GCA_900555175.1 uncultured bacterium | reverse complement strand
TAAATATTAAAAAAGCAGGATTAACTGTATTAAACCACCCGTTAACAATAAAAGGTACGGTTTCTCATGACGCTACTGCAGATTTAGCAATAAATGCTGATAAATTGCAATTAAAGAGCCTTCTTTTAACAGCAGGACAAATGGCTTTGTTGAAGGAAAATAAAATTAATAACGGTACAGTTAGTGCAAACGTTATTTTGAAAGGCAGACTGGATAAAATATTGCCGAAAATAAATGTAAGTGTTGATAATGTAGATGTTAAAAATATACCTTCAAATACAACGGTTAAAGCTCCAAAATCTGTTATTAATATTGAAACTGACGGTAAAAAAACATCAGGTTTGATTGATATTTCAAATGTGAAAGTTCTTAATCCGATGGTTAATATTTCTGCTCCGTCTGCAAAAATAAAGTTAGGCGAAAAAGATATCAATATTCAAAGCGCATATATAATGCTTGATAATTCAAGAATTGATATTACAGGTCAAGTAAATGATTATATGTCTAAAGATTTGAGTATAAATTTAAATGCTAAAGGAAATTTACTTGCATCAGATTTAAAATCAATGATTCCTGCTGATTTTAGAAACGAGGTAGGAGCAAAAGGTGCTTTACCGCTTTCCGTTTCAGTTAGTGGTAATGATAAAAAACAAAATATCACATTTTCTTTGTCGTCAAATCCGTCTGCTTATCTTTCTATTTTGAATGTAGATGAATTAAAAGGCAAAAATACTGTTATAAAAGGTCATGTTTTGATTGATAATGATAAATTATCTTTCTCTGATGCAGGGGTTTTTGCTAATAATACTGGAATTTTATATCTGAATGGAAACGTAAATGATTTATATAAAACTCAAAAATTAAATTTGAATTTGAATACTCCAAATAAAATTTCTTTTGCAATTCCAGGGTTGAAAAATTCAAAACTTACGGCAACAGGGAATATTGATGTTACAGGAACAGCTTTATCACCTTATTTGAAAGGAAATTTATCTATTCCTTCGATTAAAATTCCTGATATGCTTTTGACAATGGAAAATATGGAGGTTAAATTAAACGGTCCGATTTTAAAAGGTAGCGGAACTCTTAAAAAATTTGTGTCAGGTGGTATTGTTGCCGAAAATTTGGCATCTGATTTTAATTTAACAAATAATGTATTTTATCTTAAAAATTTAAAAGGTGATGCTTTCAAAGGTACAATTGACGGAAACATATCTTATAATATTGCAAACGGTAATATCGGAGTTTCTCTAAAAGGTGCAAGTATGGATGCACAAACTGCAATTGCAGGTGCAGCAGGTTTGAAAAATGCTCTTTCTGGAACATTGAATTTTAATACAAATATTACAACGCATGGTGCAACCGATGTTGAAATGATGAAATATTTAAAAGGTAATGCATCTTTTGATATAAATGACGGATCTTTAGGAAATATCGGAAGATTTGAAAATATGTTGCTTGCACAAAACTTGCAGTCAAACAGTATTATAAAAGCTGCAGTAAATTCAGTTTCTTCTTTACCAGCGATAAAAAGTACGGCAGAATTTAAGACAATAAAAGGTAATATGTCATTTAATAACGGTTGGGCATACCTAAATCCGATAACGACAACAGGTCCTTCTATGGCATATTATATTACCGGTCGTTATAATCTTCTAAATGCGACGGCTAATGTTACAGTGCTTGGTAGAATTTCTGCCGAAGTTGTATCTGTTTTGGGGCCTTTAGGTGATTTGTCGGTTACAAAATTGACATCTTATATTCCTAAATTCGGAACATTAACAGGAAACCTTATAAACGCTTTAACATCAGATCCTAAGAAGGAAAAAATCTCATCAATTCCAAAACTTTCATCAGGAAATACTAATTATAAAGATTTTAAAGTAACTTTTAACGGAGGAGTTGAAAGTAAAAGTTCAGTAAAATCTTTCAAGTGGCTCTCGACCTGTGATACATCTGCGATAGAAAAAACTACTGTAAAAGAACAGGTTCAAGAAACTAAAAAGGCTGTACAAGAAGCTGTTCAGCAAAAAGTAGATGCTTATAACGCTAAAAAACAGGTTCAAAAAGAACAAGCTCAAGAAGCTCAACAGCAGATGAAAAATGCTGTTGAAGGCTTGAAAAACTTGAAGAACTTGAAAGATGTGTTCAAATAAAATAATAAATTTATTTTAAACTTGGAATTTGTAAAATATTTCTGTCGATTTCGTCAAAGTTTTTGATAATTTGAGAAACGGCAGGAATATTTTTATACAAAGCTACGCTCTCCATTGATGCAATTGCTATAATTTTTCCGATTCCTGCATTTTTTGCTGATTCTATTCCTGAGATTGCATCTTCTACAACAATACAATCTTGAGGATTTAGATTTAATTTTTTTGCTGCTTTTATGTATATATCAGGTGCAGGTTTTCCTGGAATTGTTCCGTCTGCGTAAACAATTTTTTCTATATCAAACCATTTTGCAAGTTTAAATTCTTCGATATAAAATTCAACATTGTCTTTTTCTGACATTGTTGCTATTGTATGCGGAATATTGTTTTCAACAAGATAATTTAAAAAATCAATTGCACCGGGAGCAAGAACTGTATGTTCTTTGTCCTTTCTGCACATATCTCTATATACGGCTTCTTTTTCT